>JAUXDG010000026.1 GCA_030618475.1 Gammaproteobacteria bacterium
CAGCCCAACCGGCTAGCGGTGGTCCTCGGCTTTCGGGCCATGGCGTGACTTCTGAGCAAGGAGCTGCTTCATTCAGGTGGGTGAGAATCTTCCCGATCACCATCGGCTCTTCGGTGCAGGCAATGATCCTCACCGCCCCGCTGCATGCACGGCAGGTCTCGATGTCGATGCCAAATACGCGTTTCAGACGCTGCGCCCAGGTCATCGAGAAGGTGAGACCGGGAACCGGTCGAGAGGCTGGCCTGGGCCATGCCCGGCGCTCAGCGGGGGTTTTGCTCCTGGCCCTCGTCGGAGGCCTCGGGCTTGTTGCCCAGGCTGGTCGAGCTGGGCGATTTGCGTGGAGATCTGCACGCCTGGAATACCTGGCGATTACCGGTCCCACCAGGCGTCTTACTGTCGCCCACGGCCTGGACAGCAAACGACTGTTTGCACAACTCGAACGGATTGATGAGTTCAACGCCAACGGGCACGGCATCACGCTGCTGAAAGGTATCGAAGTCGATATCCTCGAGGATGGCAGCCTTGCGTAAACTGCTGGCTGCAACCCGATGAGTTAATCAGATACTCGATTAATCCACATACGCCTTATTGCATACACACGTCATTGCGGTATAAGTAGTTTACGGCTTTGAAAACTGACATCATTTTTGGGTAAAAAGATGGTTAATGAAGAGAACGCATTAATGTTAGGCATGAGCGATCAAAACGTTCTTTCGGATGTTTTCCCGGCTATCGCCAACATGCCGGAGTTACAAGACTACGCCTGGAAAAAGCAACGTTTTCACGCCGGCGAAACACTGTTCATGCCGGGCAATTCCTGCCACCGATTCATGCTACTCGGCAATGGATCAACCCGCGTTGAATTACAGAATGCGCAATCTCGATCAATGTTGCTATACCGTATCGAACCCGGACAGCTCTGCATCCATTCATTGATAAATCTCATTAACGATGAAGATTATAGCTTTATCGCTACCGCCGATTGCGATGGCTGGTTCTGTTGGGCAGACAAGCAACAATTTCACGCCTGGATGGAAACCTCCAGCCCCTTCCACCATTGGATTCTGAATAATATTGGTGCACGCTTTAAGCAGGTAGTCGATCGTTTTGCTCAGCACGCCTTCCTTCCAGTAGATGCACGTCTCGCAAGCTTATTGATTGAAAAAATGGGTGCTGACCAAACAATCACCATCAAACAGGCCGAACTCGCGAGCGAATTGGGTACCGCAAGAGAGATCGTTTCACGCCATTTATCCCGTTGGCAAAAACTCGACATACTGGAAACCCAACGCGGCGTTATAAAAATCAATAACATAGAAGCCTTAGTAGACATCGCTGTGTGACATGGTCTCAGAACTTTTTTTCTGTGTGACAAAGTTACAAAGTTAACAATCTCTTTTCCCTACACTGGTTCTCAATCTAAATTATCGAGAACTTAATCATGTTTACACAGAAAAATGCCCCATCATGGTCACCGCTGTATTTTCTGTCGGCGCTGGGAGCTGGCGGCATGGTAGTGACTTTCTTCATGTATCTATTATTTTGGACGGCTCATCCAGGCCAACCCATACCCGTCTATGAAACCTGGACAGTCGCCTTTGCTCAAGGAACATTGCTTGAGCAAATAGCCATTGGCATTGCCATCACCGGCATAGCTTTCTTCACGCTTTACCACGTGATTTTATTGGTATGGAATCTCAATCAATATAAACACTGGAAGGCTGCAGCACAGCTGGAGAAAATCGAAGGATCAAACGCACACACACAGTTGCTCGCGATTCCCCTGACTCTGGCAATGACAATCAATGCCAGCTTCATCGGTGGTGCATTATTTGTACCTGATCTATGGTCGGCAGTTGAGTATCTTTTCCCTCTCGCGATGACTGGTTTTGTTGCACTGGGTATTTGGGCGATGCGTTTGTATCTGAGCTTTTTCAGTCACACCGTTAGCAAAAAGAGCTTTGATAAAACAATCAATAACTCTTTTGCTCAGCTACTGCCAGGTTTTGCTTTTGCCATGATCAGTGTGGGCTTGGTTGCGCCTGCGGCAATGAGCCATAACAGCACCATAGTGGCTTTTAGCATCTTTTCAGCCTTTCTCTTTATCGTGCCCGCTGTGTTCATCACCTTGGTAAAGATGGTCATCGGTATCGGTCATCTGCTTGAGCACGGCGCCAACAAAACCACTTTGCCAACGTTGTGGGTTGGTGTCCCCATTCTCACCACCTTGAGTATTGCGGCACTTCGTCTTGACCATGGTGTGTCGCACACACTCGGTCTCGGAGAGAGCACAAACTCACCTGTCTTGTTCCTGGGCTTTGTATTAGCCACTCAAATCTTTTTGATCTTACTTGGCTCTGCCGTGATGAAGCGCATGCATTACTTCCGCTCTGTATGGAACGGTGAAGAACAAACGCCCATCATCTATGCCTTAGTTTGTCCGGGTGTGGCATTATCAATCTCGATGCATTTCTTCATCAACAAGGGACTTGTGACAGCCGATCTAATCGAAAAATTCGGTATCGCTTACTGGTCATTCACCAGCATGGCTATCATGGTTCAGATCCTTACCGGGATAACCTTGTTCAGACTGATTCAGCAACTGATCGGTTTCACTGCGAAAAAGCCCGAGTCCAATATGGACCTACGCTTAAAGACCACATAGGCCATCTAAAACTGATGGCTTATATTCTTCCCAAGCAATAGAAAGGGGCTGTCGATCTTAATCGACAGCTGGCGTGGTGCCGCGAGGCGTTGTAGGCTTAACAGAGGATAACCCAATCATTTGACTTGAAACTATCACCTTAACCCAATGCAGAACAACCAGACGCCAGATCCAGAAATCAAATTCCGCCCGTGAATGCAACTGCTGTTGCTGGCGGCCCTGCCTGGCATGGCATACCTTTTCCATATCGAAGCGGTACCGCCCTGATTTATCGCCTGACCGAACAAGCTGTCTACCCCCGCTCGCCTGCTGAGATAATTGAACATGCCTTCAGCACAGACCGGCGCGTACTGTTGTTCGGTCAGCCGGGTATCGGCAAGTCGACCTTCGCCCGGGAACTGGCGGCTGCGCTGCATGAGATGGGGCGCAGCTGCTGCTGCATCGGGGCTGATCCGGGTTCACCCCGTTTCGGGTTGCCCGGTGCTGTCTGCCTGGGGCACTGGGATGGTGAAAACTGGCAAATGATCGGCTATGAGGCACTGTGCACGCTGGATGCCGGGCGTTTCCGGCTGCCGCTGTCCGCGGCTGTGCGGCGCCTGACTGATACCGTTCCACTTTTCCCGGCGCTATGCCGGTGATGTCGCACCGCTGTATACGGAGATTGCAGCTGTCTGTTCTCGGCTGGTATCGCCAAATTTGTGCAACGGACGGAAACAATAACGGCGAATTGCCAGCACTTACTCTGGTTTTTAGAGTATCTTCATTCCATCCCCGAAAAATGCCATCAAGGCAGTTCCTGGACGACCCAATGTACTTACTATGTGAGTACTGTTGAAGTATACTGGACGTCAGGGTACAGCGATTGTGAGTCCACTGTAATGCCGAACAAAGCCGATCGTTTAAATATACGTATCGACGAGAAACTCAAGAAACGACTGGAAAAACAAGCGAACAAGGAACAACGCAGCGTATCCAACATGATCTTGAAAGTGATGCGTGATTACCTCGATGACAAAGAAAAAAAATAGGACACCAGGTTCAGTTCTGGTCAGTGCGATGCGAACAAGAGCGTCTTAAGCCATCTCCATGCGAAAACCTTTTCACTATCCGCTGGCAGACAGCGACAGCCTGCCTCGCTTTCGTGAGCAACTGTTGCAGCGCTTGCCCTTTGAATCCGCCCCGCCGGAAACATACCAGGTGCATTACTACGACAGCTTCGACTGGCTACTGTTCCAGGCTGACAAGGTTCTGGCATGGCAACAACGAAGCTCTGATTCGCAGCTGTGTTTACTCAACAGCGGGGACGACAGCACGCGAACGGCTATTCGCCTGGAACATCAGCCGCCACGCTTTGCCGATGAGCTACCGCAGGGGCAACTCAGACAGGAGCTGGATGATCTGCTCGGACTGCGGGCGTTCCTGCCTGTTGCCAGCATTGAAACACGCAGCCTCGCCTGCCGATGGATAGATAAGGAAGGAAAAACCCGGTTACGCCTTTATCTGGAGCACCACAAACTCGTTCAGCCGGGGGGTAAACGCAGCACTTTGTGCAAACAAATACGGGTGGTACCCCTGCAAGGCTACGCAAAGGCCGCAAAACGCGTGATAAGCATCCTGGAAAAAGAGCTCGCCCTGTGTCCCGGGGACGGAGACCTCCTGAGCCAGGCGCTCGTCAGCATGCACAGAGTACCGGGCAACTATAGCTCCAAACTCAACATTCCGCTGGAGCCGGAGCTGCGTGCCGATTCAGCCATGCGGCGTATACTGCTGACCCTGCTGGAAGCCATGGAAGTCAATGAAGCGGGCACTATCGCCAACCTTGATACCGAGTTTCTGCACGATTTCCGTGTCGCCGTGCGGCGCACCCGCTCTGCCCTGGGACAAATGAAAACCGTTTATCCGCCCGCCACCCTCGCCCGTTTCCGCGACAAGTTCGCCTGGCTGGGATCCATCACCAGCCCGACCCGGGACCTGGACGTGTATCTGCTCAAGTTTGAAAACTACCGGAACCAGTTACCGGAAAACCTGCGGGCAGACCTGGAACCGCTGCGGACATTTCTCAAGCGGCATCATGAACAGGAACAGACCAGGCTGTCCAGAGCGTTGCAGACGGCTGCATACCGGCAGCTGAAAAACCAGTGGCGCCGGTACCTGACCGCTCCTCTGCCGCAGCGTCCTGCTGCCGGCGATGCACGCAAGCCCATTGGCGAAGTCGGCCCCCGGCGTACCTGGCGCATGTACAAACGGGTGTTACGCGAAGGTCAGGCGATAACGCCGGCGTCACCCGCAGAGGCACTGCACGATCTGCGTAAATCCTGTAAGAAGCTCCGTTACCTGATGGAGTTCTTCCAGCACCTTTATCCAACCAAACAAATACGCGCGTTGATCAAGGAGCTCAAAGGGCTGCAGGAAAATCTCGGTGACTTCCAGGATCTGGAGGTACAGATCCATGCCCTGAAACAATACAGCGAACAGATGAAGCAGGAGGGTGATATGACACCGCGAACTGAGCTGGCCATGGAATTCCTGCTCATGAGCCTGGAGACAAGAATGCAGGAAGTCCGTGCCATTTTCGAAAGCCGTTTCCAGCAGTTTGCCTGCAAATCCAATGAAACCCGATTCCGAGGTCTATTTAACCCGAGCCAGGTCTGAAGATAACACCATGAAGGTCATTGCCTGTTACAACATTAAAGGCGGGGTCGGTAAAACCGCTTCTGCTGTGAATCTTGCCTATCTGTCCGCCCAGGAGGGAAACTCGACACTGGTATGGGATCTCGATCCACAAGGCGCTTCCAGCTTTTATTTCCGTATAAAACCCAAAGTGAAAGGCGGCGCCCAAGGGCTTTTGAGACGTAAGCGGGTGCTGGACGATGTCATCAAGGCCACCGACTATGACCGACTGGACCTTATCCCCGCCGACTTTTCCTACCGTAACATGGATCTGACCCTGGAGCGATTCAGAAAATCAAGCACCCGTCTGCGAAAACTGATCGAGCCGGTGCAAGCTGACTATGACTACCTGTTTCTGGACTGTCCGCCGAACATCTCGCTGGTTTCGGAAAATGTGTTCCAGGCAGCTGACGTAATGCTGGTTCCCACCATTCCCACCACGCTATCCATACGCACCCTCTACCAGTTACTGCGATTCTGCGACAAAAGGAAATATAAACACCTCGATATTCTACCCTTCTTCTCGATGGTGGACCGTCGCAAGATCCTGCATCGGGGAATGCTGGAAGATCCGCCCAGGACGAGAAGCGGGTTTCTGACCAGCGACATCCCTTATTCCAGCGAAGTCGAACAGATGGGTGTTAAACGGGCTCCCCTGGCGACCTATGCCCACAACAGCCGGATTGCCGACGCCTACCGGTCGTTATGGAGGGAACTCAATTCCCGGATGGACCATCCTCCAGCCTGATACCGCGTTACCAGCCCCATTCCTCACCTTCTGCCCTGGGGCATGTGGTTAAAATTGTGGGAAATCCAAGGTGGTTTCCAACGCATCCACACGGGCAGCACGGACCCTGCCCCCCGTCGTGCTAAAATAAAAATATCTCCTGTAATCGTTGAGGAACTCAAGATGAAAGACAAACAAACGTCAGCCACTGTGATCCTGAGCCTGATCGCTATACTATCCATGCTGTTGATCGCACCAAACACCCTGGCGGATCGGGGCGGCGACAGGCGCTGGGGACCACCGGGTAAACAGCATGGTTCACACTATTATCCGCCAAGGCGGGGCCACGGGTATCGTCCTCACCAGCGGCCTTACTACCGCGGGCCTTACAACCGCGGGTATTACTGGGGTGACGCCTATAAAATCGATGCAGATCCCTATAAATACCTGGCTATCACCGCAATTGCACTGAAGCTACTCGACAACCTGGATGCAAACCAGCAACGCAGACATGAATCAGCCATGGCTGCAGCCACCATGGCCCCGGTGGGCGAGCCCATCGTATGGCAGGATGGCAATGCCTCGGGTTCGGTAAGGACTGTGCGGATCGGCCAATCTTCTTCCGGTCTCCAGTGCCGCGAATTCCAACATACTGTAACTATCGGGGGCAGAACGCAGCAGGCCTATGGCACGTCCTGTCTTCAACCCGACGGTTCCTGGAAAATCGTCAACACGCCTTGAGAAGCGCCTGTTTCCGTCGCCGGGCAGCACTTTACCCGCGCTGGCACATAATCGCTTTATGTAACCCTTGCCGCAACACGGAAGCTGAGCCAAAAGACAAGCAAGTTCAGACAATTATTTATTTCCGCAGCCCTTACAGATCGAGTTGTAATTCTTTAACCTGCTTGTGCAAATAGAGTGAGCCACCCCGTCCGCCGGGCTCGGCCAGGACACAGATTTCGTAGAACTCTCTATTGTTGGGATCGGAGGGCAGTGAGTAGTGGCGCTCCGCGTCACTGCCACGCGGGTCCGTACATTGGTCGACAGGCTCCTAGCACAGATACAACAGAAACACGGCCCCGCTTCGGCCGGGTTGTCCTCCCTGCACGGGCGCTAAGAAATCACGCGAACTGGCTGGTGAAAGTGTTCCGGCGTCTGAAGGTGCCTCAATAGCCATACCACTACAGCCTGGTCTGGAGGTCGAATTTTCCAGCCGGGCTCACGCTATGATACCGGGCTGAGCGGGCTGTCATTGAACTCTGCCGGCAGGTGACAGCCGGCCCGAAGCCTGATTCAGACTCCTGACCACCGAAACCACCGCGTCTGTCAGAGTAAGAAGATCCTCATCATCAATGACAAAGGGTGGCATCAGATACACCAGTCGGCCAAAAGGTCTGACCCAGACCCCCCGTTCAACAAACATAGGCTGTACACTTTTCATGTCCAGCGCCAGCGTCAACTCGACAACCCCGATAGCGCCCAGCACCCTCACGTCGCTAACGTGATCCAGTTCCCGGCAGGGTTCCAGACCATTACGCAAGCCGTGTTCAATATGCTGCACGCGTGCCTGCCAGGGAGATTCCAGCAGCAGTTGAATGCTGGCCAGGGCCGTTGCGCAGGCCAGAGGATTGGCCATGAAGGTCGGTCCGTGCATGAAAAGCCCGGGTGCCTCGCAAGCGATAGTGTGGCTGACGTCGCGCGTTGTGAGCGTCGCTGCCAGGGTCAGGTAGCCACCGGTAAGGGCTTTGCCGAGACACAGGATATCGGGGGCGATGCCGGCATGTTCACAGGCGAACAGCTTTCCGGTTCGACCGAAACCGGTGGCGATTTCATCGGCGATCAACAAAACGCCATGTTGATCGCATAAGCTGCGTACACGGCGCAGGTAATCGGCGGAGTAAAATCGCATACCGCCGGCGCCCTGCACAATGGGTTCCAGAATCACAGCTGCAATTTTTCCGGCCTGCTCCTGCAACGCCGCCGCCATCGCCTGGCTGTCATCTTCGCAACTCGGTGAACCAAAGGGACATTCAGGGGCAGCGACGAAAACCTGTTGCGGCAGGGTAGCGGAAAACAAGCTGTGCATGCCGGTCACTGGATCGCACACCGACATGGCCCCCAGGGTGTCACCATGGTAACCGTGACGTATCGTCAGAAACCTCTGTTTACCCGTTTCACCTTTCGCCGCCCAATACTGGATGGCCATTTTCATGGCCACTTCCACCGCGACGGAACCCGAGTCAGCAAAAAAAACCGTCTGCAAGGGCTCGGGTGTCAGCGCTACCAGTCGTTGCGCCAGTTCCACGGCCGGACGGTGTGTCAAGCCACCGAACATGACATGCGCCATATCAGCGAGCTGTTCTTCCACCGCACGGTTCAGTTTCGGATGGTTGTAGCCGTGGATAGCACACCACCAGGAAGACATGCCATCGATCAGCTCACGTCCGTCCGCCAGGCGCAGGCGCACACCGTGGGCGGACTGAACCGGGAACACGGGAAAATCCGCGCCGATGGCACTGTAGGGATGCCAGACGTGATCGCTGTCCGCCGCAATCCAGTCCTTGTGCATGGTTAGCTCCATAATCAGTACCTTAGCAAGTCGAACTTTGCCCCGCCGTGCCCAGGAGCCTGTCGGACTCAGGCTCCTATTTACATCGTAGTGAGAGAGCATGCGACAGATATTGATCTGAATCAATGCAAGCCAATATCAGCTTGCGGATAGGCAAACAGCGACTATAGTTATGTTGTAGCAAGGGTGATAACGATCTGGTGACAATCAGTGAAGCTTTGTCACAGCCAAACGGGCAACCGTCAAATCACCCTGAAACGCCTCGGCAAGGCATTGAGACAGGCGAAAGGTGCCAGCATACGCTGAAAAGCCCCTGCAGTGGATGGGGCCGAGCCACCGGGTCTGAGCATGCGATACCGGGGCGTTTCTAATTCAATTGTGGTCACGATCTTCGCTTAAGACAGCTAAATAACAGATTCGAAGTAGACAACAATAAGTACGCGATTGACGGAAACCGTCGCTCGCGAGTTCTCTTGCGTGACACCAGTGTACGTCTATACTGAATGGATACCGCCTGGCACGCGCAGCGCTATGCCGACCGGGGCCAGCGCTGCCGTCCCGGATACCCGTCACACCAGGAGTAGCCGAATGTTAAGAGCGCTTAACCTCGAAGCCCAGAAATGCACCGGCTGTTTGCAGTGTGAACTCGCCTGCTCCTATGAAAACGAAGGCGTTTTCAATCCAGCCAGGTCGAGAATCAAGGTGTTCAACTTTCATGACGAAGGACGCTTCGCACCCTACACCTGTACCCAGTGTGAACAGGCCTGGTGTCTACACGCCTGTCCGGTCGAGGCCATCGTCCTCAACACCGCCACAGGCGCGAAGGAAGTCATCGAGGATATTTGCGTTGGCTGCAAGGTCTGCACCATTGCCTGCCCGTTTGGAACGGTGAACTACAACCAGGCTTCGGGAAAGGTTATCAAGTGTGATCTCTGTGGTGGCGATCCCTGGTGCGCCAAAGCCTGTCCCACCGGCGCCATCAGCTACGTCGACCTCGACAACACAGGCTTGGACAGGATGCGCGCCTGGGCGCAACAGAGTCCTGCGGGGCCGGCCAGCTACAACACACCGCGCTCCCCCACAACGCCCGCGGACTTCACCCGACAGAACGGATAACAGGAGAATCGTGACATGGCCTGGACACAGAATGTACTGCGCGTGAATCTGAGCAGTGGCGAGACAGCTAAAGAAGCGTTGAATATGACATGGGCGGACAGCTATCTCGGACAACGCGGTCTGGCGAGCAAGTATCTGGCCGAAGAAATCGATCCGGCCGTGGACGCGCTGTCGCCGGATAACAAATTGATTATGGTCACCGGGCCACTGACGGGGACCATGGCGTCCACCGGGGGCCGCTACTCCGTGGTTACCAAGAGCCCGTTAACCGGTGCCATCGCCTGCTCCAATTCCGGCGGCTTCATCGGCGCGGAAATCAAAATGGCCGGATGGGACATGATCATCTTCGAAGGCAGAGCAGACACGCCGGTCTATCTCTATCTGGAAAACGAAAAAGCCGAGTTGCTGCCGGCCGATGACCTGTGGGGCAAGTCCGTCTGGGAAGCCGACGAACGCCTGCACCAGAAACATCAGGACCCCCTCATCCGCATCGCCTGTGTTGGCCGTGCCGCCGAGCAGGGCAACCTTTATGCGGGCATCATCAACGATCTGCACCGAGCAGCCGGCCGCTCCGGTGTCGGCACGGTGATGGCATCCAAGAACCTGAAAGCGCTGGTATGCCGCGGCACACGGGGCGTAGGCAATCTCAAGGATCCGCTACGCTTCCTGCAAGCTGTCGAACAAGGCAAACGGGTTCTGGCCGAAAACGCCGTCACCGGTCAGGGCTTACCCCAGTACGGCACCCAGGTACTGATGAACGTAATCAATGAAATGGGCGCCTTGCCCACCCGCAACATGCAGGAAGTCCAGTTCGAGGGCACGCACAACATCTCGGGAGAGGCCATGCACGAACCGCGCAGCAGCGACGGCCAGCCGAACCTGACAACCAACGCCGCCTGTTTCGGCTGTACCATTGCCTGCGGACGCATAGCCACCCTCGACAAAGGACATTTCACGGTCGAGAACAAACCCGGCTACTGGGGCGCTTCAGGCGGTCTCGAATACGAAGCCGCCTGGGCGCTGGGGTCGGACACCTGCATCGACGATCTTGACGCCCTGACCTACGCGAATTTCCTCTGCAATGAGGACGGCTTCGATCCCATCTCGTTCGGTTCGACTCTGGCCGCTGCCATGGAGTTATATGAAATGGGGGTGATTACCGAACAGGACACGGACGGCATCGAGCTGAAGTTCGGCTCTGCACAAGCCCTCACCCGGACGGCTGAGCTGACCGCCAGGGGCGAGGGTTTCGGAAAGGTATTGGGCCTCGGCTCCAAACGCCTGTGCGAGAAATATGGCCACCCGGAATTATCCATGACGGTAAAAGCCCAGGAGTTTCCCGCCTATGACCCGCGTGGCATCCAGGGCATGGGGTTGGCCTATGCGACATCCAATCGCGGCGCCTGTCACTTGCGCGGTTACACGGTGGCCTCAGAAGTGCTGGGTATACCGGAGAAAACCGATCCCCTGGTCAGCGAAGGCAAGGCAGAACTGGTGAAGGCATTTCAGGACGCCACCGCGGCTGTGGATTCCAGCGGTTTATGCGTTTTCACCACCTTTGCCTGGACCCTGGACGACATCGCACCACAAATCGATGCGGCCTGCGAGGGCGACTGGTCAACCGAGAAACTGCTCGAAGTCGGCGAACGCATCTGGAACCTGGAACGTGATTTCAATCTCAAGGCGGGGCTGACCGGCAAGGATGACACCCTGCCCAAACGATTGCGCAAGGACGCCGCCAAAAGCGGGCCTGCCAAAGGCATGGTCAGTGAGTTGGACAAGATGCTGCCGCGCTATTACGAGATACGGGGCTGGACGCCACAGGGTGAGCTTACCGCGGCAACGCGCCAACGACTGGGTCTGTAAGCGCAGCACCCGTTGCAGTCAGGGTTTGAATAATCGGGAGGACAGAGCATGCGTCATGTCATTATCGGTGCAGGTCCGGCGGGCGTCACCGCCACCGACACACTGCGCAAGCTTGATCCTGACTGTCAGATCACGCTCATCGGTGATGAACCCGAGCCACCCTATTCCCGCATGGCGATCCCCTATTATCTGGTTGACCAGATCGATGAGCACGGCACCTATTTACGTAAAACGCCTGACCACTTCGAAAGCCGGGCCATAGATCGGCTTCAGGACAGAGTGACTCGTGTACAGGCTGACAAGAAGTCTGTTTTAATGGCCAGTGGCGCAGAGCTGGCCTATGACAAGTTGCTGATCGCGACCGGCTCGAAACCGATTGTGCCGCCGATACCGGGTATAGAATCTCAGGGCGTTCACGCCTGCTGGACCCTGGAAGATGCAAGAAACATAATCAGACTCGCCAGCCCCGGTGCGAGGGTAGTGCTGATCGGTGCCGGCTTCATCGGCAGCATTATCCTGGAAGCACTGGCCAGGCGCGGCACAGACCTCAGCGTGGTCGAGGTGGAAGACCGCATGGTGCCGAGAATGATGAACCAGGTGTCAGGCAATCTCATCCGTCACTGGTGCGAAAAAAAGGGCCTGCAGATTCTCACCTCGACCCGGGTCGAAACCATTGAGCCCGGCACGGGCAATGGCAACCTGTCGGTGCAGCTGGATAACGGTAACACGCTGGCGGCTGAACTGGTCATCTCGGCGACGGGCGTACATCCGCATATCGACTATCTTGACAGCTCGGGTATCGAGGTGGATGTGGGCGTACTGGTCAACAATCAACTGCAGAGCAGCGATGCGGATATCTATGCCGCAGGGGATGTTGCCCAGGGCCTGGATTTTTCCACAGGAGGCTATTCAGTCCAGGCCATCCAGCCGACGGCGGTTGAGCACGGCCGTATTGCGGCCGGCAACATGGCCGGCCATACACAGGTGCACCGCGGCAGTATCAACATGAACGTGCTCGACACCATGGGTCTGATCTCCAGTTCATTTGGCTTATGGATGGGGGTAGACGACGGCGATTCGACAGAACTACATGACGCCGAACGCTTTCGTTACCTGAATCTGCAATTCCAGGACGACCGGCTGATCGGTGCCAGCAGCCTCGGACTCACTGAACACATCGGCATTATCCGCGGCCTGATACAAACCCGCCTGCCGTTGAAAGACTGGAAGCCCAGGCTGATGAAGGACCCGACGCGACTCATGGAAGCATACCTCGCGAACACCCAGGCTATTGGCTACAACGCACAGGTATTATGAAAATCGTTGTGAAGTTATTTGCAAGCCTGAGTGATTTACTGCCCGCAGACAGCCGAGCCAACAGCATGGAGGTTGTAGTGCACGATGACGCTACCGCCAACCAGATCATTGATTTGTTACAATTGCCGCGAAAAAAGGTGCACCTGGTCTTACAAAACGGCCTGTTTGTTGAACCGCAGGATCGCGACCTGCCCCTGATCAAGGAAGGTGATGCCATTGCATTCTGGCCACCCATTGCGGGTGGCTGAACCAACTGGCGACATCCGAATCCGCAAGGAAATGGGGATCACACGCAAGGAGTTCCTGCGTAACCTTACCAGCGCGCTCAGCGGTTGGCCCTGCCGTGTCGAGCACAACGAGGTCATCGTCTCGGACGCCGGGCGCCGCATTGCCATCACGCTATGCGAACAACATGAACAGCGTATTGGTTCACTGCAGCTGCCCAGGATGCTGGTTGAATTTACCTTTTCAGGCTACAGCGACAGCGAAGCAGAAACGTTAATGACACACATCGATATCCACTTTCAGCGTGGCGGCGGCTAGCCCGACGTTCTCCACCCATTCGTGCCCCCCTCCCCCGAACCTGCCTGAAAGGCTTTAGCGAGCCAGGCTTAAAGTTTTTTGCCTCACTTACCGAAGAATACAATGATGAATTTCGTATAAGTCGGGACGCACTCCATGGAAATGCCACACGTTGTTAGTTCAACCCACACAACCCCTGAGGAACTGATCAGCCAGACCACCGAGCTGGTTTCGCTGCCTGATATCTATGTCCGTATCAAGGCGGTGATTTATGATCCCAACTCAACAATGACAGACGTTGCCGATGTCTTGTCTCACGACCCGGCGATCTGTGCCAGGATGCTGAAAGTCGCGAACAGTGCATTCTTCGGTGCTGCCGCGAAAGTTGAGACAGTCAAGGCAGCCATCCGGCTGCTCGGTACACAACAGGTCCATGACCTGGTACTGGCTGCGACTATCACCAAAACCTTTCCCGATATTCCTGGCAACCTGATCAGTATGGAGGATTTCTGGATTAACAGTCTCCGCTGCGGCCTGCTGGCGAGGCTGCTGGCAGAACAGTGCAATTCAAGGGATGGGGAGCGGTTCTTCTTGGCAAGCCTGTTACATGATATGGGACATTTGATCATGTACCAAACCGTACCGGAGGAAAGCCAGGAAGCACTCATTACTGCCCGCCAGGATAACAGGCCACTGTATATGGTCGAGCGCGACATCGTAGGTTGTGACTATGGACAAGTGGGCTCACAGCTCATGCAAAGCTGGAACTTTCCGGACAACTGGGTTCAGGCCGTGCGTTACCAGAATGAACCCGCCGACGTTCAGGACTTTTCCTTTGTGGCGTCAATCATGCATCTTTCAGTGAGGATGAAAGACATGGATAGCGCCGCCGAAGTGCCGGTCAGGGAGCTGACCATGATCGACCCGATCGCCTGGGATGTCACCGGCTTATCCGAGGACATGGTCGAGCCGCTTTTGATCGAAGCCGACGAACAACTCGAATCCGCCGTAGAAACCTTCTTCCCGGAGTACCGCCAATATCCCTAGCGTACATACGCATTCTGAGAACCTTGTAGTACATTTGTACGCGCCAGTTTTCGCATTTTTCAGCTTCTCAGACAGCCGCGCGTAATAGTAATAGGCTGTTCTGTCTGCGCTGCCTGGATACACTGTTTGGCCGGCTTGTCGATCAACCACTGCAGCACATCTCCCACACCGCGCCAGCGGCGTTTACGACACCTTTCAGCCGATGGCACATTTTACACGCTCACCGCTTCCCATCGCTGTGAAAGTACTCTAGAATACCCGGGTAACGGCATGAGTCAAAACGCTATTTGGTCGGGATACGAATCATGTGTCGAGCAATTTTCAAACCCCTGCTTTATCTGCTTGTCGCCCTGCTGAGCCTGGCTGCCATGCCGACGGCCACGATTGCCGCAGATCGTTACGACGTTTCCTATCTCTGGCATCGGGACGCCACCAGTGTCCTGGATTACCGCAAGCAAGTTGCCCGCGTTCTTGGACCTGGTGTTTCGAAGGATCTCAAAGTGGTTGCCAACGCCGACCTCTTCGGTCTTGTCTACACGCGTCGCGGTGACAGCGCCGGAGCAGCCCAGGTCGCACGGAACCACACCCGGCTGTTGCGATCCCGGGGCCTGGAGGCGGCGGCCCCGATACGCTCGCAGGACTGGGCGTTGCCCGGCAACAATAGCGACCGGAGCGTGTCTTCCGCATCGGTCACCACGCCAAGCCTTCCGCGCAGCAAGCTGACAACAAACGAGCGCGACCGGGAGATCCGTGACATCGGGGCTGCTGTCGAGGATTACATCAAGCGCCTTCGCCGGGAAGGCAAGCTCGCTTCCGACGAGCGGACCGGCTGGTCGGTTTATGATTTCACCACCGGCGAAAAGCTCGTCACAATCAACGAGGATGTTCAGTTTCAGGCAGCCAGCCTTGTGAAACCGTTTATTGCAGCAGCCTTTTTTCACAGGGTTCAACAGGGTGAGCTCGTTTACGGAAGCAAGAGCCGCCGGCACATGGAGCGCATGATCCAGCACTCGGACAATAACTCCACGAATTGGGTCACCCGGCAGGCAGGTGGACCACAGGCGGTCGAACGAATACTGAAGCGGCATTATCCCGGAGTATTTCAGGAGACCCATCTCGTAGAGTACATACCCGCCGACGGCCGAACTTACCGTAACAAGGCATCCATACACGATTACAGCCGCTTCCTGCATGCAGTCTGGACAGAGGACATTCCCGGAGCCCGTGAGATCAAACGCCTGATGTCACTGCCCGGATCCGACCGGATCTATACGGGTGCACGGGATATTCCGAAAGGCACCGAGGTCTACAACAAGACCGGCAGCACCGCGCGCGTGTGCGGCGATATGGGTATCCTGAACGTCCAGGGCCGGGATGGCAGACGTTACCCCTATACGGTGATCGGCATCATAGAGAAGCAGCAGAGCGCCCGTAACTACACGACCTGGATCCGCTCACGCAGCGACGTCATCCGCAACGTATCCAACATCGTCTATCAGGGCATCGCGCAGCACCACAATTTAGACGGCGTACTCTAGTCTCCTTCAGTAATGCCAGCCAGGAGCCTGTCCGTCAAAGGCTTCACAGGATAGTGAAGAACAGGAACACTACTGCCCAGATAGCAAGGCTAACCATCAACCAGATGACGATTGACATACTGGGCTCGTACTCCGGCTTCCTATCGTCATTGTCCCGATCCACCAATGCGTCCTCCCGCCATCGTCAGCTAAGCGGCGAATATGCTAAACGGGTTCGACATGGAAGACATTGGCCGGGAATCCCGATCAGTTGGCTTTACACGCCATTTGTACCCACACTTACCAGAAAGCTGCAATCGTATGCCCCATACGCTGCGCCTGGAATCATCGCGGCTGAAAATCAACCTTGCACGCGATGGTGAGAAGTGAGCGGAGCGGGGTTAACGAGATCGCTGCCTCTGCAACCGCAGCCCAATCATGTGCCCCTGTTGGGCATGACACTATGCCCATACACGAAAATTGCCCGTTTTGGTCACCTGCCCCCCGGATGAATAAAAGAAAGCCACTCGAATTCAATCGCTTACTAAACCCTATCAGGCTGGCACACGTCCTGCTTGGATTCCATTAAGGAAGTTTTTCCGGTAGTCGCTCAATTCCCGGCCACTGGATTACTGACATGACAAAGGGGTAACTATGACTGAATCCCTCAGGGAAACCGTTCACAAGCAACATAACGCACTGCGTACGCTGCTCCATGCACCGCTTCGCTCGATTGCAAGCCACGCTGTCAGAGTATGGTTTAACCGCGAGCGGCTTGACGTTGTTCTATCAGAGGCGATGGGCGAGTGCTTCCAGTGTGACCTCCTCTATGCCATCGATACCGACGGGCGCCAGGTGAGTTCAAATATCCATGAACGTTCAATCGACCCCGGCAGTTACGGGCAGGACCTGTCCCTTCGACCCTATCTCGTCACCATGCCGCTACCGGGTAATGTAGCATTTCAGGGCGCATTCCTGTGCGAGGTGTACACCAGCCAGGTCAGCCGGTGTCCGTGCGTGACCGTGATGTGCGGCGTCACATCAGGACCGACGACGCTGGGATTCATCGCCGCAGACCTGAATCCCCACCACCTGCCCCCCCTCCAAACTGCGCGCCCGACATCACAGCTGGCAGCAGATTTACGCTAACCCGCGTTATTCCAGCTCGTTACACCGCACACTACCTGGGTTGATCTGCAACCAAGCGCGACCCGTGCGTGGTATCAGCTGTATCAAGTCATTTTCAGGCTGCCGTCCCGCTGACAATATGGATATCGCGCTGCGGGTAGGGAATGCCGATACCTTCTTCATCAAAGCGATTCTTGATGGTTTCGATGATATCGAACTTGACACCCCAGTAGTCAGCCGTGTTTGTCCATACGCGCACGACAAAATTGACACTGCTGTCGGCCAATTCCGCCACCGCCACCTTCGGCGCCGGGTCGCTATGTATGCGCGACTCTTTACCGATAATGTCGATCAACACATTCTTGACCTTTGACAGGTCCGCGTCATAGGCAACACCGACTGTCATGTCCACACGTCGCGTTTCCTTGGCCGAGTAATTGGTGATGTTATCGCCCGCCAACTTGGCATTGGGGATGATAATAGTCTTGTTGTCACCCGTCTTGAGTGTGGTAGTAAATATCTGGATAGCCTCAACGACACCTGCCACACCGGCGCCTTCGATGAAATCACCGACCTTGAACGGCCGGAAAATAATCATCAGGAAACCGGCCGCGAAATTTGCCAGTGAGCCCTGCAATGCCAAACCAACCGCAAGACCGGCAGCACCGAGAATGGCAATAAACGATGTTGTCTGTATACCCAGTTGGCCAAGCGCGGCAATGACCACGAAGGCCAGCAAGCCAATGTAGGCAATACTGGCCACAAAACCAATGATGATCGGATCCGCGCCTGACTTTTCCATCATGCTCCGCACGCCCCTGCGCACCATCATCGCAATCCAGCGGCCGATAATAAATATTGCCAGCGCAGCAATGACTTTCAGCCCCCAGACTGCGACCACATCCTGGACTTGCGTCCAGAGCTGGCTGACCTGATCGACACTGGTGGGTATCACTTCCGTAACGTCTAATACATCATTCTCTTCCATTTTTCAGTTGCCTCGAATTGAATCGTTTGTTAAATGCAGATACGGCCTGTGTCATTCCAGCAACCGCCTCGGAAATCAAACCCGGCCCCCAAAATGGCCCGCTCAAATGGGCGCCAAGTTTAAGTGATCCCGAATCAAAATCAACATACAACTATCGCTAAATACCTGCCCACGGCACTAAAAGCGTCCGGGCAAATACAGCAAACCGGCCAGAAAGGCCTTGCAATCTCGCTGAATGTTGCCAATCATTGCTTCGACAAATGCCTTCTGCCAGAAGCTTCACGGGGCTGTGAGCATCTCCTGGATGCCCACGCAGCGCACCGAT
>JAUXDG010000024.1 GCA_030618475.1 Gammaproteobacteria bacterium
CCTGACTGGCAAGCACAGCAGGTCACGGACATCACCGAGCAGGATTTGGACAACATCCTGGCGCTGCAAGCGGAAATTATATTGCTTGGCACCGGTACCCGGCTGTGTTTCCCGTCTGCACAGCTGCGAGCTTACGTGCTGGCGACCGGTACCGGCCTTGAAGTCATGGATACTTCAGCGGCTTGCCGCACCTACAATATTCTGCTGTCCGAGAACCGCCGCGTGGTCGCCGCTCTGCTGCTGGGAGCTTGATAACGACGGATATAGTATAGCCACGGAATACACGGAAAAACACGGAAGAAAAAATACTACCGGGAATAATTCCGTGGTTTTCCGTGTATTCCGTGGCTATTAAGAAAGGCACCGGTAACCAATAGTTAATCTGGTTCAGCGTCCCTGAATATCACCTTGAAGGAGTACTAGGAGCCTGTCCGAGAACAGGCTGATCTACTGCGGACAAGCCTGGTTGGCCAGATTCCCCGATCATTTTCGTTAAATAGGCCCACAATTCGCCTCAAATGATCAAGAAATCTGACTCAACCAGTCTTGCCCTCGCTACGATCGCTATTCTCGGACAGGCTCCTGGCACCCAGGGTACTGCTGACGGATCAGTCCGCCTGGCGACGCAGGAATGCCGGAATATCGAGATAATCCATATCATCCGCAGCCTTTGGTGGGGGCAGCGGATCACCGGACGCCTTTCTGCGAATCACTGCCGGCCGATCAAGCTCCGTATAATCCACTTCCCCGCTCTTGTTGCGCTGGACCAGTTTCACCGGTTCCGGCTTTTCCTCCATCTTCTCCAATTGAGAGGCCAGACCGGTAGCAACAACCGTGACACGCAATTCATCGTGCATTTCCGGATCGATGACGGTGCCGACCACAACAGTGGCGTCGCGCGAGGCAAACTCTTTTACCGTGTTACCGACTTCTTCGAACTCACCAATAGCCAGATCCAGACCGGCGGTCACGTTAACCAGAATGCCATTCGCACCCATCAGGTCGATGTCTTCCAGCAACGGGCTGTGAACTGCCGCTTCAGCGGCTTCGCGGGCCCGGTCCTGGCCGGAAGACACACCGGAACCCATCATCGCCATACCCATTTCAGACATCACGGTACGCACATCGGCAAAGTCGACGTTGATCAAACCCGGACGTGTAATCAGTTCGGCAATCCCCTGCACGGCACCTTGCAGAACATTGTTGGCCGCCTTGAAGGCATTCAACAGGCTGACATCCTTGCCCAGCACCGAAAGCAGCTTCTCATTCGGAATAGTGATCAGCGAGTCCACATACTGACCAAGCTCTGCCAGCCCGCGATCGGCAGCGGCCAAACGCTTGCCACCCTCGAACGGAAAAGGTTTGGTCACAACGGCAACCGTCAGAATACCCAGCTCCTTGGCAACCTGCGCAACGACAGGTGCTGCACCGGTACCGGTTCCGCCACCCATGCCGGCGGTAATAAACAGCATATCGGACCCTTCGATCACTTCATGGATCCGGTCACGATCTTCCATCGCTGCCTGGCGACCGATGTCCGGGTTGGCACCGGCACCCAGACCCTTAGTGATACTACTGCCCAGTTGCAGGGTAGTACGTGCATTCATGTTGGTGAGCGCCTGTGCGTCGGTATTGGCGCACACGAACTCCACACCCTCGATTTCAGCCTCAACCATGTGCTGTACGGCATTGCCCCCACCGCCGCCCACTCCGATCACCTTTATGATCGCGTTTTGACTGTATGAATCCATTAGCTCAAACATGTTGATATCTCCTCTCTCTCAATCAGCAATTCAATAACTCGAAACAACCAGAAATCCGCCTATCCTCTAAAAATTCCCCTGAAACCAACTCCTCATCCTTGCCCAGACCCCCCGTACCCCACGCCCAAAATCAGCATCAAAATCCCGTTGGGCGCGGTTCTGGTTACCAAACAGCAACAAACCCACGCCCGTGGCATAAATCGGATTACGAACGACATCCACCAGACCCACAACACTGTGTGGAATGCCCAACCGCACCGGCATGTGAAACACCTCCTCCGCCAGGTCCACCAAACCTTCAATTTTCGAACTACCCCCCGTCAGCACGATGCCGGCGGCAACCAGGTCTTCAAAGCCACTGCGACGAAGCTCTGCCTGTATCAATGTCAGCAGTTCTTCGTAACGAGGTTCAATCACCTCGGCAAGCGTTTGCCTGGCCAGACGGCGCGGTGGACGATCACCGACGCTGGGCACCTCGATGTTTTCATCGCTGGCGGCCAGTTGGGTCAGGGCACAGGCATACTTGATCTTGATCTCTTCGGCATACTGGGTTGGCGTACGCAAAGCCACTGCGATGTCATTGGTCACCTGGTCACCGGCTATCGGTATCACAGCGGTATGGCGAATCGAACCCTCCGTGAATACGGCGATGTCAGTCGTGCCGCCACCAATATCCACCAGACACACACCCAGATCTTTTTCATCTTCGGTGAGTACCGAGTAACTGGAGGCAAGCTGCTCCAGTATGATGTCATCCACTTCGAGTCCGCAGCGGCGTACACATTTGATGATGTTCTGCGCGGCACTCACCGCACCGGTTACCATGTGTACCTTGGCTTCCAGACGCACTCCACACATACCCACCGGTTCGCGGATACCATCCTGGTTGTCGATAACAAACTCCTGCGGCAGGATGTGCAAAATCTTCTGATCGGCGGGAATCGCCACGGCACGAGCGGCGTCGATTACGCGCTCGACATCGTTCGGCGTCACTTCGCGATCACGAATCGCCACGATGCCATGTGAATTCAGGCTGCGAATATGGCTGCCGGCAATACCGGCATACACCGAATGAATCTGGCAACCTGCCATCAACTCCGCTTCTTCCACCGCGCGCTGGATCGAATGCACGGTTGATTCAATGTTCACCACGACACCCTTTTTCAGCCCTTTGGAAGGGTGCGATCCGAGACCGATGATTTCGATATCTCCATCCGGTGAGACTTCACCGACGATGGCGACGACCTTGGAGGTACCAATATCCAGGCCGACAATCATATTTTGTTCGGGTTTTTTCGACATTAACCGGTGCTCTCAGCTTTTTTGTCAACCTGTTGTCTGCGGACCGCAAAACCATTGCTGTAGCGAAGATCCACTGACCTCACCTGCCCACTCCCTGCCGCGAGAATTGCAGGGTATACACGGACAAACCGCGCAATCCGATGCACTGGATTACGACGACCAATCTCAACTGTCAGATCATTACTCAACTGCACACGCCAGGTACGCCTTGCATCCAGCCGCAGGCTGCCAACACTCAACTGCAAAGGTTTCAGCATGCCCTGCAGTTGCCGGTACATAAGCAACACCCGCTGCTCATAACCATCGGGGCCTTCGAAGCGGGGTAAAGCCGGCAGATCCACAGACTGTTCCGGTTCGAACACCTGGGCGAGAGGATTCAGAAAACCCTTTTCACCCCAGTATGCGACCGGCTGCTGTTCCCGAATTACAATACTCAATTGATCCGGCCACACACGTCGCACCGACACCTGTTCAACCCAGGGCAGATTCTGAAGCCGTTCCTGAATCGCACGCACATTCATGCCGAAAAAACCTTCACTGGCCAGCGGCGCCACTTCCTTTTTCAATTGTGTCTGTTGCAAATGCTCGAACTTGCCTTTGATATTCACCGTCTGCACGGGCCACTGGTAGGGATCCCGCATCCAGTCCAGCATCATTGTCAGACCTATGACACTGCCAGTCATGGTGGCAAGCGCCAGCACGGGTTTTAACCAGTGTAAGCCGGGCTTAAGCTGCTGCTTGCGTTTAGCCTGTGCCTGTTTTACTGCCATGTTCAGCCTTCTGCTGAAGTTTCAAGAATACGCCACACCAGTTCCGGCATATCCCAACCAAATACCTTTGCCGCCATCGGCACCAGACTGTGGTCTGTCATGCCCGGTACCGTGTTCACCTCGATCAACCAGGGGCGATGCGCTGCATCGAGAAAGAAATCGACCCGCCCCCATCCCGCCGCCGCCACTGCATCAAATGCCTGTTTAGCCAGTTCCCGCAACTGAAATTCCTGATCCGGTGCCAAGCTGCAGGGGCAGTGATAGCGGGTACTGTCGGCCTCGTACTTTGCCTCGTAGTCGTAAAACTCGCGCGGCGTTTCCAGCTTGATCAATGGCAGCGCCGTATCGCCGACTATGGCTGCCGTAAACTCCGTCCCCTCAACCCAGCGTTCAGCCAGTACCTCGTGGTCATACTGATCTGCATCTCGCCAGGCCTGCTTCAGATCAAGCTCGCGTACCACCTTGGTCATACCGATGCTCGAGCCTTCGTGCACCGGCTTGAGTATCATCGGGAAGCCCAGCTGATCGACTGCCGCCTGCAGATCCGCATCGCTGTTGAGCGTGACGAACGCGGGTGTCGGCAAGTTCACACCCTCCCACAGCTGCTTGGTACGCAACTTGTCCATGGCCAATGCCGAACCCAGCACCCCACTGCCGGTGTATGGAATCGCCAGGCTCTCCAGCAGACCTTGCACAACACCATCCTCTCCTCCACGACCGTGCAGGGCATTAAAGGCACGCTGAAATCCTCCACCGCCCAGCTGCTGCACAAAATCCTCGTCGCCCGCATCTACCGCATGGGCATCCACATCGCGTTTGCGTAAAGCGCTCAATACAGCTTCGCCGCTACGCAGCGAAATCTCCCGCTCGGCGGATTCTCCACCCATCAACACCGCCACTTTTCCAAAGTCACTCGCTTGCATTTCCATTCATCTCTCGAACTCGCCAACGATACGAACTTCCGCTTGCAGGCTAATACCGTGTTTCTGCTGCACCCGTTCCTGCACATAACGAATCAGGGCTTCAATATCAGCTGCCCTGGCCTGCCCCAGATTGACAATAAAGTTGGCGTGTTTTTCCGATACCTGGGCATCGCCGATCTGCTCGCCCTTGAGGCCACAGCTTTCGATCAAACGTGCGGCGAAATTATCGGCAGGATTGCGGAACACAGAACCGCAACTGGGCTGTTGTGTCGGCTGCGTCGCCGAACGACGCTCCAGCAAACTGCGAATACGCGATTGTGCCGCATCGGCATCACCGCTCTTCAACTGCAATTCGACCGACACGAACCATTCATCCGCTGGTCCGATAACAGTTCGATAAGCGATTTGATAATCAGCGGCAATGCGCTCATGCAACTCACCGCGGTGGTCAAGCGTCTCGACCCCGGCCACCAGTGACCAGGTTTCGCCACCAAAAGCACCGGCGTTCATCGCCAATGCACCCCCCATGGTGCCGGGAATACCGGCCAGAAATTCTGCCCCCGTCAATCCGGCCCGTGCTGCAAAGCGTGCAACCTTTGCACAAGCCACACCGGCGCCGGCACGCAGCCGGCTATCATCCAGCCTATGCAGCGTATCCAGACCGCCAAACGGCAGAATCACCGTGCCGCGAATGCCGCCGTCACGCACCAGCAGGTTGCTTCCCAGACCCACCCAGAGCACCGGCTCGTGTTCAGGCAGGCTGGCCAGAAACAGTTTCAGATCATCCAGGTCAGCAGGCCGGTAACAGCGATCAGCCGGCCCACCCACACGCCAGCTGGTATGTGCCGACATAGGTTCGGCGTATTTCAACTCACCACGCAAACCTGACGCAGACCCGGCCACCATCATGACTTGCACTTCGCCCCCCGCCTTGATGCAGACTGCCTGCCAGGCACGCACTTGGACTTGACATTGCCGCCAGTTGATGCCCGCGCCTGCAGTGAATGCAGCAGCCATGAGCGACTTTGCAAGGGCTCGCCACAACCCATGTGAATACGGAACTTGCTGCTGGAACTCATGCACCACCTCCTGTTTCCATTTGGGCTAACACGTCGGGCAGATCAGCTGCTACTGCACCAATAGAGCCGGCACCGAGTGTCAACACCAGATCCCCGGCTTGCAGCAGGTCCTTGAGCACTTCGGGCACGTCTTCCACCTCTTCGACAAAGACCGGATCAACCCGCCCACGGCCGCGTACCGCACGACACAGCGCACGCCCGTCAGCCCCGGAAACAGGCGTCTCACCCGCCGCATAGACTTCACTGATCAGCAATACATCGCTATCCGCCAGTACCTGGGCAAAATCATCGAACAGATCGTGGGTGCGGCTGTAGCGATGCGGTTGAAATACCACCACCAGACGACGTTCCGGCCAGCCATTGCGTACCGCTTCCAGGGTGGCGGCGATTTCACGCGGATGGTGGGCGTAATCATCGATAAACAGTACCGATCCATCGGCAACACTCAGCTCTCCATTGATCTGGAAACGCCGAGCAATACCGGCAAAGGTTTCGAGCGCGTGCTGCATACTTTTATCGTCTACACCCAGTTCGCGTGCTACCGCGACCGCCGCCAGGGCATTCAGCACATTGTGATGACCAGGCAGGTTCAAAACCACATCCAGTGGGACATGATCCGCCTGATGGATTTCAAAATGCATCTGTGCACCCTGCTGACGAATATTCACGGCGCGCATATCGGCGTCCTCTGAATCGATTCCGTAGCTGCGCACCTGCCGGGTTATATCCGCAAGCACATCACGTACATTGGGGTCGTCCAGACAGAGCACTGCCAGACCATAGAAAGGCAAGTGGTGCAGGAACTCCACGAAGGTCTGGCGTAAACGCTGGAAGTCACCCTCGTAAGTCGACAAATGGTCGGCATCAATGTTGGTAATCACTGCCAGCATGGGCTGTAGATAGAGGAACGAAGCATCACTTTCGTCCGCTTCGGCAACCAGGTATCGGCCTGTGCCCAGACGCGCGTGGCTGTCGGCACTGTTGAGCCGTCCACCAATGACAAAGGTCGGGTCCAGACCTGCCTCTGCCAACAGGCTGGCCACCAGGCTGGTGGTTGTGGTCTTGCCATGGGTACCAGCCACTGCAATGCCATAACGGAAACGCATAATCTCCGCCAGCATCTCCGCACGCGGCACCACCGGAATGCGCCGTTCGCGTGCCGCCTTTACCTCGGGGTTGTCCTCGTTAACGGCACTGGACACCACGACCACGTCGCATTCGGCCACGTGACCCGCTTCATGCCCGATCCAGATACCTGCGCCCTGATCCGCGAGCCGCCGGGTTACTGCGTTCTCACGCAAGTCAGAACCACTGACTTTATAACCCAGGTTGAGCAGCACTTCGGCAATACCGCCCATGCCGGCACCACCGATACCCACGAAGTGTGCACAGTGAATACGTCGCATGCTGTCAGGCTGGAGCGGTGGCTGCTTAAGCGCAGGCATCATGCCGCCTCCTTCCAGCCGGTGGCACCGACACAAATATCGGCAACACGTTGCGCTGCCTCAGGCATGGCTTTTTCACGTGCACGTTTAGCCATAGTGATTAAGCGCTCCGGTTGCTGTAACAGCTTCAGTTGCTCCGCCAGGCGCCGGGGCGTCATGTGCGACTGCGGCAACAGTACAGCGGCACCGGCATCCACCAGGTAATGTGCATTAGCGGTCTGATGGTCATCAACGGCATAGGGGTAGGGAACCAGAATGGAAGCCACGCCCACCGCTGCCAACTCTGCGACAGTCAGGGCACCGGCACGACACAAAACCAGGTCAGCCCACTGGTAAGCTGTCGACATATCCTCGATGAAGGCATCGAGCCTCACCTCAACACCGACAGCGTCATACGCCTTTCTCGCTTCATCAATATGACGTAAACCCGTTTGATGCCACACTTCAGGCCGCTGCTGTTGGCCCAGCTCCGCCAATGCGGTCGGTACCTGTTCGTTCAACACAGCCGCACCCAGGCTTCCACCCACGACCAGCAGGCGCGGGCGACGCGATCGCAAATCCGGCTCACAGAACGGCATCTCGGCAATACCGCGGCGTACCGGATTACCGGTATGTACGGCATTCTTCAGACTGCCTGGAAAAGCTTCCAGAACCGGATGTGCCAAAGGTAGCAACAAACGATTAGTGAGCCCGGCAACAGAATTCTGTTCATGGATAACGAGGGGCCGGCGAAACAACCAGGCCATCACACCACCCGGTCCCGTCGTATACCCCCCCATACCCAGCACTGCCGCCGGACGCACCTGCAACAGCACACCGGCTGCCTGAAGCAATGACCACACCAGCATAAATGGCGCCGCCAGCAAACGCAGTGCACCCTTGCCACGCAAGCCTTTGACCTTTATCCAGTACATCGGAATTCCACATGCTGGAACGACACGCGCTTCCAGGCCCGCGCGCGTTCCCAGCCAGGCCACCTGCCAGCCACTGGCCTGAAGTTGCTCGGCAACGGCGAGGGCAGGAAACACATGGCCGCCGGTGCCACCCGCCATGATCAGGATGGGCCGCTTAGACTGCATCACTTTCTCCCCCTGCGACGCTTGGCCACAGCGGTACCTGACGCCGGCACACTGTTTACTGTGCCGCGTGTCTCGTAGTCAATACGCAGCAGCAATGCAATCGCTATACAGGACACCAGCGTGCTGCTGCCTCCATAACTCATGAGTGGCAATGTCAAACCCTTGGTGGGCAACAGCCCGGTGTTTACACCAATATTGATCAACGCCTGCAAGCCCAGCCAGGTACCGATACCGTAAGCAAGATAGGCTGCAAACAGATTTCCACCCTGCTCGGCAATTGCGGCGATGCTGTAGGAACGAAAAACGATAAACGCATACAGCCCTAAAGTGACCAGGATACCGACAAGACCCAACTCTTCTGCCAGCACCGCGAACACAAAGTCAGTATGCGCTTCCGGCAGATAAAAGAGCTTCTGGATACTGGCACCGAAACCAACACCGAACCATTCACCGCGCCCGATGGCAATCAGTGACTGGGTTAACTGGAAACCACTGTTGAAGGGATCATCCCAGGGATCCAAAAATGCTGTCAGACGCTGCATGCGGTAGGGCGATGACACAGCCAGCGCCGCAAAGGCAGCTGTTGCCGTGGCAATCAAGGCCGCGAATTTCCACAGGCTTACACCAGCCATAAACATCATGACCAGCGCTGCAGCCATCAACACCACTGCAGCGCCAAAATCAGGTTCCATCAGCAACAACAATGTCGCAAGGGTTAACAGACCAAGAGGCTTTATAAAACCGGCAGTGCTATGACGCACCTCTTCACCGTGGCGCACCAGGTAACCCGCCATATAGACCAGCGCCAGAAGTTTTGCCGGTTCCGATACCTGCAGGCGGAACACACCGAGGTTCACCCAGCGGGTGCTGCCATTGACTTCAGTACCCACACCGGGTACCAGCACCATCATCAGCAATACTATTGCAAATAATATGCAGAACAGGCTGCACTGTTCCCACCAGGCCAGCCGTATACGCAACACCATCAAGCCAAGGGCCAGACCCAAAACCAGGTAGCAAGACTGGCGGACGGCAAAGTGTAAGGTATTCAAACCCAGGCGCTCGGCTACCGGCATGGACGCCGATGCGACCATCACCAGACCCAGGGAAAACAGGGCCACGACTACAGTGATCAATGCAAAGTCCAGCTGCGGGCAGCTGGCGCCACGACGGATCGGCATATCCGGCAGCAGCATTGCCAGACTCATGTCGCCAACTCCTGCACGGCCCGCATAAACAGCTCGCCTCGCTCTTGATACCCATTAAACATATCGAAACTGGAACAGGCTGGGGACAACAGGACCGTATCTCCGGCGACTGCCAATGCCGCAGCACGCCGCACGGCATCTACCATATTTTCGGCATGCTCTGTGCAAACCCTGCCACTCAATGCCTGCTCGATTTCACCAGCGGCTTCGCCCAGCAACACCACGGCCTTGACGTGTTCGCCCATGCCTGCGGCCAACTCGCCGAAATCAGCCCCCTTGCCCAGACCACCGGCAATCAGCACCAGCGGCCCGTCCAGACCCTGTATCGCAGCCAGCGCAGCGCCGATATTGGTAGCCTTTGAATCATTGAACCAGCGCACACCCTGGCGTTCCGCCACCCACTGAGTCCGGTGTGGCAGGCCCGGAAACTCTCTCAGCACATGCAGCATAGCCTGTCTGGGCAGGCCCACTGCATCACCCAGGGCCAGTGCTGCGAGTGCGTTGGCGAGGTTATGCCTGCCTGGCATACGCACATCTGCAACCGCTAACCAGCGCTCGTCACCTTTAACGATCCAGTTGCCGGCAGCTGAATCCTCTATCCCGAAATCCTGCGCATCCGTTTCATTCAAGCCGAAACTGATAGTCAAACCCTTACCACAGGCCAGCGCCGATGCCGCCGGATCGTCGCGGTTAACGACCTGTACTTTCGCACCTGAATAGATCTGCTGTTTAGCGCGCACATAACTGTCTAATGAGTCATAACGGTCCATGTGGTCCGGGCTGACATTCAGAACGCTTGCCGCCTGACATCGCAGGCTGTTCACGGTTTCGAGTTGAAAACTGGAGAGCTCCAGCACATAAAGATCTGGCTCCTGCTCACGAATCAGATCCAGCGCCGGCGTTCCCAGGTTGCCGCCAACGCGAACGTTCCTACCGGCATAACTTGCCATGGCACCGACCAGCGTGGTTACGGTGCTCTTGCCGTTGGATCCTGTTATAGCCACCACAGGCGCAGCTGCGGTTCGTGCAAACAATTCGATATCACCGATAATTTCGATACCACGTCGCTGCGCATCCATTAACAGGGGCTCTCGCAAAGAGACACCCGGGCTGACCACGATACGCTCGGCACGGGCAAAAGCATCGGCATCAAATCCGCCCACAAACAACGCCACATCCGGCAACTCTTTCTGAATAGCCGTCAACGCCGGCGGCTGTTGACGGCTATCGGTAACGGCAACCTCCACCCCTTGCCGCGCCAAAAAACGCGCGCAGGACAGTCCGGTCGCACCCAGGCCGACGACCAGGGTTCGTGGAGCTTGTAGTGAATCCGATTCCATGTAATGTGCTACAGCCAACATATCACTAGCGTTCTACCAGGCTGTACGAACATGCACGGTGCATGTTCGTACTCACTTAAATAATGACCAACAACACGGCGATAACCGCGAATGTCAAGCTGACTACCGCTATCTGGCTCTTTTCATCCATCGTTTTTCTACCTTATCTTCAGGGTTGCCAAACCAGACAACACCAAAATGACCGTAATGATCCAGAAACGCACAATGACACGCGGTTCCGGCCAACCCTTGAGTTCAAAATGGTGATGTAACGGCGCCATCCGAAATATGCGCCGCCCGGTAAGTTTGAAAGAGGCAACCTGTAAAATAACAGATACGGTTTCCATGACAAAAACGCCGGCCATTAAAAAGAACACCAGTTCCTGACGAACCAGCACCGCAACAATGCCCAAGGCTGCACCCAGCGCCAGCGCACCAACATCACCCATAAAAACCTGGGCGGGATAGGCGTTAAACCAGAGAAATCCGAGCCCTGCCCCGACGATTGCCCCGCAGAACACAGCCACTTCACCGACATCGCTGATATAGGGGATACTCAGATATTTAGCGATGTAAACATGCCCTGCTGCATAAGCAAAAATCGCCAGGGCACCTGCGATCAACACCGTCGGCAATATTGCCAGACCATCCAGACCGTCGGTCAGGTTTACGGCATTACTGGAACCCACAACGACAAAGTAAACCACCACCACATACCAGCCACCCAGCGCGATGGCGATTTCCTTGAAAAAAGGAACAATCAGTTCAGTCTCGGCGGGAGACTGGGCGCTGTAAAACAGAATTAAACCGGTTGCCAGCGCTGCCAGCGACTGCCAGCTGTATTTGGCGCGTGGCGACAAACCCCGGCTATTGCCATAAACCAGTTTCCGGTAATCGTCGACCCAACCGATGGCGCCAAAAGCCATCGTTACAAGCAGCACCACCCATACGTAACGGTTAGCGAGATCCGCCCACAACAGGGTGGCCACCGCGATCGCCACCAGAATCAAGGCACCACCCATGGTCGGGGTACCGGCTTTGGAAAAATGCGATTCCGGACCGTCATCGCGCACCTGCTGGCCAATCTGGCGAAAACTCAAATGCCGGATCATCCACGGACCTACCAGGAAAGAAATCATCAGGGCGGTCAACACCCCCAGGATGGTACGCAACGTCAGATACTGTAAGACATTGAATCCACTGTGAAACTGGCTCAGGTAATCGGCGAGGTAGACCAGCATCAGTGATCCATCCTGCTCATATTGACAGACTCAGTGCCCAAAGCCTCAACCACGCGCTCCATGCGCATGGCACGCGAACCTTTCACCAGAATAATGACACCTGTGCGCGCAAGCTCTTTAAGGCGCGCATTCAGCCGGTCCATGTCTGCAAACGTTTCTGCGCCGTCACCAAATGCTTCAGCCGCCTTTACCGCCAACTCACCCAGCGCAAACAGGTGCTGAACACCCGCCTGCCTTGCCTGCTCGCCGACCTTGCGATGCAACTGTTCACCCTCTTCACCTAACTCACCCATGTCACCCAGCACCAGCCAGGTCTCGGCGTCAGCTTTGCACAGAAGATCCAGCGCAACCTGCAGCGAAGCTGGATTGGCGTTGTAGGTATCATCAATCAGCTGTGCACCGTTAATACCGGGCCGGACCTGCCAGCGGCCACCTACCGGTCTCACAGCAGCCAGTCCCCTGACAATATTTTCCAGCGCAATATCCAGCGCCAGGGCTGCAGCTGTTGCCGCAAGCGCGTTCATCACATTGTGCTGTCCCGGCAGAGCCAGACGCAGCGACGCCGTTCCTGCCGGTGTCATCAGCTCTACATCACTACCACTGATATCGCCAGTCCATTTTGCACATACGTCGGCCGCTGCGCTCAAACCGAAACTGATAATACGCCTCGGCGCAGCCATCAAGTTCCACAGACCCGCAAAGGCATCGTCAGCATTGATAATGCATACAGCATCCGGAGCCAGCCGTTCGAATAGTTCCCCCTTGGCTTTTGCGACGCCCGACACATCACCGAAACCTTCGAGGTGTGCGGGGCCTGCGTTATTGACCACCCCCACAGTTGGCCGCGCAAGATCAGTCAGGCAGGCGATTTCACCGGGATGGTTTGCACCCAACTCCAGGACCGCATATTCGTGTTCGGCGGCAAGCCTGAAAAGCGTCAATGGAACACCGATATCGTTATTCAGATTGCCCTGCGTCACCAGTGTTTCACCGCAGCCACGGAGAATAGAAGCCAGCATTTCCTTGACCGAGGTTTTGCCATTACTGCCGGTCACTGCAATCAGGGGGATGGCAAACTGCGAACGCCAGTGAGCCGCCAGCTCACCCAGGGCGATGCGTGTGTCCTTGACCTCAAGCAGTGGCATCTGCTCGCTTGACCGCCGGCTCACAGCAGCCGCTACCGCGCCGTGCCGGCGCGCCTGCTCAAGGTGATCGTGCCCATCGAAGTTCGGCCCCTTAAGCGCAACAAACAGATTGCCTGCCGACAGGGTTCGGGTATCGGTGCTGATGCCACGAAAGGTCACATCTGCACCCCACTGTTTTGCATCCAGAACCTGTGCTGCTTCTGACATGGGCATGACCATCATTCAGCAAGCCCCCCCGGGGCGCCCTCTATTGCTGCGCAATTCAGCCTGCCTGCGCAACACCTGCTGCACCCAGCTGCGATCACTGAAAGGCAGTCGTTCCGAACCACGCTGCTGATAATCTTCATGCCCCTTACCCGCCACCAGCACCAGGTCATCGTCTGCCGCATCAGCAACAGCTGCTTCAATCGCCTCGGCACGATCCAGGATGCGCAGCGCACGTTGCGGCTGTTCGAAACCCCGGGCGATCTGATCAAGAATACTGTCGGGATTCTCATGACGCGGATTATCACTGGTCAGAACAACACGGTCTGCGTAACGCTCCGCCAACGCCCCCATGAGCGGACGCTTACCCTTGTCACGGTCACCTCCGGCACCAAATACGCACACCAGCTCACCGCTGCAATGCGGGCGCAGCGCCTGTAAGACTGTTTCCAGGGCATGCGGCGTATGGGCATAATCCACCACAACCCGTGCCGCGCCTTGCTGCGTGAACAACTCCATGCGACCCGGCACGGTTTTGACCCGGGACAAACGCTGCACCGCCCTTTGCAGAGGCAATCCGCTTGCCAGTAAGGCGCCCAGCGCTGCAAGCAGGTTTTCCGCATTGAACGCACCCAGCAGGGGGGCCTCAAATGTCGTTGCTCCCCAGCTGGATTCCAGTTGCAGGAAAATACCCTTATCCAGTGGCCGTACGTCCGTCAGTTCGAGCCAGTCCGCATAGTGACGTGCGACACCGTCTGGCTGACTCTGGTAAGCGATGACCCGCAGCCTGCCTTGCAGCTCATCGGCCAACCGACAACCGAAATCATCCCTGACATTCAGCACTGCACAGCTCAGTTCCGGGCTTTGAAACAGGCGACGCTTGGCTTCTGCATAGGCCTCAATGCTGCCGTGATAATCCAGATGGTCACGGCTGAGGTGGGTCAGCACCGCTGTATCGAAAGCGACAGCAGCGGTTCGATACTGGTGCAGCGCGTGGGAAGAAACCTCCATCGCCACCTGCCTGACACCACTGTCACGCAAGGCTGCAAATTCAGCCTGCAGCCGCAGGGCATCAGGCGTGGTATGAGTCGGTGCCTGTAACACCCCGTAAACACCGTAGCCCAGCGTACCCAGCAGACCACACGACTGTTTCCCGGCAGACAGTGCCTGGGCGATAAAATGCGTTACCGAAGTTTTACCATCTGTACCGGTCACGCCAATGACGTGCAGCGCGTTGGAAGGATGTGCGTAGAAACGGTCGGCGATAACACCCAGCTTCTGAGACAGTCCGGCAATGGCTGCCGAGGGCACGGACAGTGAGCCGGCAATATCGCTAATCTGCGCATCGGACACCGGCTCCCAGACAACCGCCACCGCAGCTTGCCTGATTGCCTGGTCAACGTGAGCAAGACCGTGCACCTGCAAGCCCTGACAGGCCAGAAACAGATCCCCGCGACGCACACGGCGGCTGTCGGTCGCCAGGCCGGAGACTTGCGCATCCACCACACGCCCTTCAGCACCCAGGCCTTCCAGCAAACAGGCCAGCGATACAGCAGGCACGTTCGACTCGGCCGCCATCATGCCGGCTCCTCCGAACTCTGTAACCGGGTCTGCAGCAAGGGTGCATCATCCGGCGTTACATTCAGCAGGCGCAGGGCGCCCGCCATGACCTTGGAAAATACCGGGCCCGCCACTTTGCCACCGAAGTGTTCACCATTATTCGGTTCATCGATCATCACCACGGCAACCAGACGTGGGCGGCTGGCCGGCGCCATCCCGGCAAACACCGACAGATAGCGATCATCGGCGTAACCACCGGCAACTGATTTATGCACGGTGCCGGTTTTACCCGCAACCCGGTAGCCCTGCACGGCCGCCAGCGGTGCGGTGCTGTCTTTCTTGACCACGGATTCCATCATTTTGCGTACCGCACGGGCAACCCGCGGTGAATATACCGTCTGCCGCTCTGCTGCCTGTTCACGCTGCAGTAAAGTAACGGGCACCCGGTAGCCGTCATTGGCAAACACGCTGTAGGCCTGCGCCAGCTGCATACTGGTCACCGACAGACCGTAACCATAGGCCATCGTGGCTCGTTCAATATCCCGCCAGCGATGAAAATCCGCCAAATACCCGTCTGCCTCACCGGGAAAACCGCTGGAGGTCGCAATACCGAAGCCGGCTGCCGACAAACCCTTCCAGAAATCTTCAGGCTTCAGCGCCAGTGCAATCTTGCTGGCAGCGACATTGCTGGACTTGCGAATCACACCGGTTAAATCCAGCGTGCCGTAGTCATGCATATCACGAATGGTGTGAACACCCACCTGAAACAGGCCAGGTGAAGTATCGATTCTGGTACCGACGGCGTAACGACCACTTTCCAGCGCAGCCGCAATAACGAACGGCTTCATGGTCGAACCCGGTTCGAAGACGTCCGTTACCGCACGATTACGCATCCTTTCGGCTTTAAGGTGTTTGCGGTTATTCGGGTTGAAGGACGGCTGATTAACCTGGGCCAGCACCTCACCGGTCTGGTTATCCATGATCACGATAGAACCGGAACGCGCACCATGCTGCCGCACAGCCGCCTTCAACTCCCGATACGCCAGATACTGAATGCGGCGATCGATGCTCAGTCTCAGGATTTTGCCCGGACGCGCAGAACGAATATTCTCCACATTCTCTATAATGTGCCGGCGACCATCTTTGACGACGCGTTTGGCACCCGCTTCCCCGCTCAACCAGTCATCAAAGGCCAGTTCCACACCCTCCTGCCCTTCATCGTCGATATTGGTAAAGCCGAGCAGATGTCCGGCCACTTCACCGGCCGGGTAGTAACGGCGATACTCGCGCTGCAGGTAAACTCCCGGCCATTCCAGGTCCGTCACCTGTTGCGCCCGGTCCGGAGAAATATGGCGGCGCAGATAAACAAACTCACGGCCCTGGCGCTGGCCGAGCAGGCGCCTCACATAATCCCCATCCAGGCCCAGCAAGCGCGCCAGCCGTGACAGCTCGTTGCGGGACGCCACCAGTTCCTTGGGATTCACCCAGACCGATTGCACCGGTGTACTGATGGCCAGCGGCTCTCCGTTACGATCGGTAATCATGCCGCGGTGTGCAGGCACCTGAACGACACGCAGGTGGCGCGCATCAGCCTGGCCCTGTAAAAACTCCCGATCGAACAGCTGCAGCTGTGCACTGCGTCCGGCCAGCACAACAAAACCGCAGAGCATCAGGCCGCCCAGCAACAGCCGGCGTGCACGACTGATAGTTGCCTTGTTATTCATGGCCGCAAAATCACCACCTGTCGTGGCCCGGGAATTTGCATACCCAAGCGCTCGCGTGCCGCATTTTCGACCTTGCCGTGAGTGGTATGTGTACTTTGCTCAAGCTGCAACTGCCCCCACTCCACGTTCATTGCATCCCGCGCCGTTTCCAGCGCCTGCAACTCAATAAACAGTTTGCGGCTCTGGTGTTTCGCATAAGCCACAGCGATCGCCGTTGAGATTGCTGCCAGCAGTAACAGGGGTAATAACAATGACTTCATGCCAGCCGCTCCGCTACACGCAAAACTGCACTTCGAGCACGCGGATTATTCTGCACCTCAATCCTGTCGGCGCGAATCTGCTTACCCACAGGCTTCAATCTGGGCATATATTCTGCCGGCATTACCGGTAAGTCGGGTGGCAACTGGGGCCCCCGATACTGATCACGAATGAAGCGTTTAACGATACGGTCTTCCAGAGAATGGAAACTGATCACCGCCAGTCGCCCGCCTGGCGCCAGCGCCTCAACCACCTGCGGCAATACCGACTGCAGCTCTTCCAGCTCATGGTTAATAAAAATCCGGATAGCCTGAAAACTTCGTGTCGCCGGATGTTTTTTGAAATCACGACCGGGGACCGCGGCAGCAATCAATCGAGCCAGCCGGGAAGTCGTGGTAATGGGAGATTCGCCCCGAATAGCAACAATAGACCTGGCAATCCTTCGTGAACAACGCTCTTCCCCATACCTCCAGAGCACGTCTGCTATATCCCGCTCCGATGCAGCGGCGAGCCATTCACTGGCGCTGATACCCGCCTGCGGGTTCATGCGCATATCCAGAGGCCCCTCGTTGAGGAAACTGAATCCACGCTCAGCATCATCCAGCTGCGGTGACGACACCCCGAGATCCAGCAGCACTCCGTCCACTTTGCCCTGCCAACCCAGTTCTGACACAACAGTTCCAAGATTTCCAAAGCTCCCGTGGCGCATAATCAGGCGTGACTCTCCCCTGAAACGGTCTGCCGCAAACTCCAGCGCATCGGGATCTTTATCAAATGCCAACAACTGTCCCTGCCCCCCCAACCTTTCCAGTAGTGCTGCTGAATGCCCGCCACGCCCAAAAGTCCCGTCGATGTACAAACCGTCCGACTTTATCTTTAGTGCGTCCAGTACCTGGTCCAGCAGTACCGGGCGGTGCAACTCGCTCATCAAGACCAGGAGCCTGTCCTAGAGAGTCAGCGTTTCAAGCGGGTGAGGCGCACCATCTTTTTCCTCATGAGCACCCATCCAGCCGCTACCGATATGCTCCCAGGTCTCCTCGTTCCATATTTCAAATTTCTTGCCTACACCGACCAGCGACACCCCCTTCTCGAGGCCGGCAAAGTCACGCAAACGAGGGGCAATCAGAATGCGCCCATTGCCATCCATCTCTACCTCGGTGGCATAACCCACCAGCATGCGCTGCATATCGCGGGTACGGCGGTCCTGATTGGGGGTACGAATCAGCTGGAGCTCGATGTCTTCCCACTCAGGCTGTGGGTACAGCAACAGGCAGCCATCGACGTGCACGGTCAAAACCAGCCGACCGTCAAAACGCTCGGTAATCAATCCCCGGTAGCGGGTTGGCAACGCCAACCGCCCCTTGGCATCCAGCTTGACTGAGCTACCACCGCGGAACATTAGACCCCCTTCGACCTCCCTTTATTACCACTATTACCCACTTGCCCCCACTTTTTAACACTATAGGTAGGAATTCTCCACCCGTCAAGATAGAAAAGGGAAATTCCTGCTTTAGGGACAGTCACTTAGCGCTACAGGGCGGGGTGGGAACAAGTCATAAGAAACACTGATTTCATCATTGAATTGGAAATCAGTAGGTTGGTGCGACTTGCTCAAAAACTGCTCGAACTTCGGGCAAAAAAATATGTATTATTAAAATTATTTATATAAGCACTAACTGATTACATGGATAATTCCAATTGGGGACAGACCACGATTTTTTAGAAAATGGC
>JAUXDG010000177.1 GCA_030618475.1 Gammaproteobacteria bacterium
GCACGGCTGGGATTGAGTCCGAAGCCGTCAAATATGGCGAGCAGGACGGGTCTGGGCTTCATGCCGCTTCCATCATCGCGCTAACAGGAATGAATGAATATTTCATATTGATTCTGGAATTCACCGCTGGTGACGTTCTGGCTCCGTCCTTCGGCGCGATTCGCGGCCAGGAAGCCGCTCCTGCGGAAAGTTTTATATTAGTCGGGCAAGCATCGAATTGTACCGCTCATCACTCCCGAGAAAAAGCCTGTGTAACGTCTTTCGTCCGGTATCTCCACCGCCATTTTCCTGAGCATAACGAGGCTTTCCATCGACAAACAGCATCGCTATCAGCCCCGGGGCGAAGAACTGTAGAGACCAGCAGGCCGATAATCAGGGAAAGAAACCGTAAGACTGACAGCCAAAAGCAATGGCAGGGACTTGACCTTTTCAACAATGCGCGGCACCTTACACCTGACCTTATCAACCTCAAGCGGCCCATTATCAGACTTTCGCCTGAGATCTCCACGTTCAGGGAAGCGCTGATTTATTTATATTAATGAATCAACGCAAGGAGCGCTGTGCGCACCTGAATAAACATGCAAGTTATTGATTCATAGTGCGCACGGCGCACCCTACAGGCAACGGCATAGGGGCGGTGTCCATGTAAGAGGCTCCTTAGACTCCATTAAAACATTGATGACAGGTTCCGGGAAAATGTTCTATTTTGAAATACCAAGGCCAGCCCGATCAGAATTCAGGCAGAGATGAGCAAAGACATAACTGAAAATCTGGAGAAGCGTCTCGGGCGCTTGTACGCGAAACAGCGACTCGGCATCGAGGATGACCTTGAGGCACGTATTTTTGGCCAGGGCATCAACTTCTTTCACATTGAAAACTGGTATTCGAGTCATTCCTTTATCAAAAATACTCTGAAACTGATGGGGTTGTACTGGCGTGGGCGCAACAACACCATGCGCGTACAGACACGGCTCAACCATATCGAATCGGAAGGTCTTCCATCAGCTTTCGACGGCTTCACTATACTGCACATCAGTGATATGCATGTGGACATGAGTCAGGGCGCCATGCACCGGCTGATCGAACTGCTGCACGAAATCGATTACGATATCTGCGTTCTCACCGGCGACTACAGGGGTAATACCTTCGGCCCTTTCGAAGACACCCTCGAGGGTATGGCGAGTGTAAAGGCTCATCTCAAGGGGCCGGTTTACGGTGTGCTGGGCAACCACGATACGATTCGCATGGTGCCCGGACTGGAGGAAATGGGAATACTAATGTTGCTCAATGAGTCAGTGCCCATTGAGCGCGGTAACGAGCGTATCCATGTGGTCGGCATCGATGATGCCCATTACTATCGTGTCGACAACATTGAGAAAGCGGCTTCAGATATAGACCATAATGAGTTCTCGATTCTTCTTTCACACACGCCGGAGATCTATCGCCAGGCCGCGCACGCTGATTTCAACCTGCTGCTGGGCGGACATACTCACGGGGGGCAGATCTGCCTGCCCGGCAAAATCCCTCTCACCCTGGATTCAGTACTGCCCAGACATATGGGATCGGGCGCCTGGCAATACCATAATATGATCGGTTACACATCAGCGGGGGTGGGCTCTTCCATCGTTTCGGTACGATTCAACTGCCTGCCGGAAATCACCCTGCACACGCTTCATTGCGCCTAGCGGTTAATAGGGACGTTTGCGGATCTTCCATTTATAGAACAGCGGCGAGAAAACCACATCACCGACAAAAAAGATCGCCACCACCGTGACGACCTCAGTAACACTCAGTGCCAGCATACCCTGGCAGGCCAGCAACGGAAACAGAGATTCCGGCACCTGATCCAGGCCCAGCGCCCTGCTGCTGGGTGGCAACTTCATACGTCGCTTGAGAAAGCTGGAAAACAGGTCGCCCGCCATCGACAGGGTTCCGATCACGACGCCCACTTTCCAGCCCAAACCCATCAATGCGCCACCCGCGCCCGTTACCAGTACCGACAGCACGACGCCGCGAACTGTTTTCGAAGATCCGAACAACGGCTGACCGTCAAAATATTTTATGCCCACATCAAGCGGCCAGGCGAACCGCTCAGCGAAGATGTTCCTGGCGATCACCGGTGTTCCGTTCGCCAGCGTTAACAGAACCAAAAGCTTGAGGATCAGCACGTTATCAGCCCGTCGGCTTTTCCAGGTAAACCCGATTATCCATTTCTCAAAGATACTTGGGTTCGTGTTAGAATCCCACCACTTCGCTTCTGAGTTATCCGGGTATGAGGGACCAACCTGCTGTGCTGCGTATTGCGATAATGAATACCAAAGGTGGCTGTGGGAAGACCACGGTTGCTACCAACCTGGCCAGCTACTGTGCCGCACAGGGCTGCGCCACGGCACTGTTTGATTACGACAGGCAGGCCTCCAGCACCCGCTGGCTGAATATCCGACAAGACAGTCTTCCTTTTATCCACGGTGTGGCCGCCTTTGAACCGCCGAAAGACGGGATCACGCGTGCCTGGCAAATGGCGCTTCCGGCGGGCACTCAATACGTAATTGCAGACACCCCGGCGGGTTACTCGGCCATCGATATCGAGGACCGTGTTGCCGAAGCCGATGTCATACTCATTCCGATATTACCCTCCTCGATTGATATCCATTGCACCGCTGATTTTATTCATGACCTGCTGCTGATCGGCAAAGCCCGCACCCTTAACAAACGCCTGGGGATCATCGCCAACCGGACCCGCGCCCATACCAGGGCGGCAGATAAACTGGAATACTTTCTTCAGGACCTGGATATCCCCGTGATTGGACGAATACGCGACACCCAGCACTATGTCAGTGCCGTTGAGCAGGGTGTCGGCATACACGAACTGGCGGAACGGGATGCGCGGAAAGATGCTGCCACATGGGAAGGCCTTCTCACCTGGCTCGACAGCTCGCAGCAGACAATAAAATCGATTAGCGAAGAACTTCGGAATTGTTCAGGCACAGCGGCCTGAACTAGCAAAGCGATCGATACGGAATGGGTCGATCGGCAGTTCGCTGGTACCGTCCAGTATCAACTGGGACAGGATTCTCCCTACAACAGGCGACAATTGAAAACCGTGGGCGGAAAAGCCGAAGGCGTGATAAGCGCTGGATGCTGTTACGCTGGCACCAATAACCGGGATATTGTCAGGCATGAACGCCTCCAGGCCTGCCCAGGTACGCACGATGCGCACATCCTTCAGTTGCGGGAAAAGTGTCATGACACTGCGGGCACTGAGTGCAAGCTTTTGCCAGTTTATTTCCGTACGTTCCTGTAGCAGATCGAGTTCTGCCATGTGCGCGCCACCAATCAGCAGAGTACCGTTCTGCATCTGCTTGAAGGACAGCTTGTGCCCGGCGGCACCGAGCACTGGATCGATGAAGTGAGGCAGCCGCTCGGTGACCATCATCATCGGTGCGCCCGGCTTCAGCGGTACAGGCTCGCCGAGCATAGCGGCAATATGGTTTGCCCAGGCACCCGCACAATTGACCAGGACCGGTGCACGAAATTCACCCTGAAGCGTACTGAGACGCCATTCATCACCATCCTGTCGCACGGCATCCACCCGGGTGTCTGCCTGATAGTACACGCCCAGAGAACGAGCCTTGCGGCGAAAGGCATCCAGCGCATGAAAGGGACGCCCGTAACCGTCGCTCCGACAAATCAGCGCACCGATACAATGTGGCGCCAGCGCAGGAACCAGAGCATAGAGCTCGTCAGGGCCGATGATCTCCTCGTGTTGGTAACCCAGCGAACGCGTCAGAGCAGCGCGTTTTTCCAGGCGCCCCAGTTCGGCTTCGTTCTCTGCCACCCTCACCTGACCCGGGAAACGGGTATCGCAGTCCGAGTCCACCAGCTCACGGATATGTCTCCACATGTCGGCAGCGACCACGGACAGGGGGATCTCTGCCGGGTGACGATTGAGCTGACGCAGACCACCGGCATTCACGCCTGAGGCATGGCGGCCGGGACTGCCTTTGTCCAGCACAATGCAACGGGTATCACGCATGGCCAGATGTAGAGCCGTGGAGAAGCCCATCAGACCGCCGCCGACAATCAGCACATCGGCTTTCACTCTGTCTTCTCCGAATGCAGACCGGCCAGTTGCCCCAGTGTCAGCGGGTTGACCGGTGGGCGCTGCCGATAGTGGCCGATGTCCTGAAGCGCTTTTCCGCTGGCATCAGCGACGATGTGGCTGACCGCTTCAGCACACTGCCGGCCCTGACACGGCCCCATGCCGCAACGGGTAAGAAACTTGACCTGGTTGCTGTCGCGGTGACCGTCGGCGACTGCCGCCCGGATCTGACCCGCGCTCACCTCCTCGCAGCGACACACCAGAGTATCATCGTCCGCTACCTGCAGCATGTCATCAGCGATGCGGAAAAAAGCCTCGAGGAAGGGCCTGATATGCGACTCTTCCCGCATCCATTTCCGGTCGTTGCGGGCCAGTCGTTGTCGTGTTGCCCTGTCCAGCGTGCCAAGCGCATACAAGGCCTGTAAAGCCGCCAGACGGCCGGCGTGTTCGGCGCTACGCGCTCCCCCGATACCACCGCCATCACCGGCGACGAGAATACCGGCCACGCTGGTTCTGCCCCATTCATCCAGTTGCGGCCGCCAGCACAGCTGACTCTCGTCCCAGACGTGCCTGCAACCGGCAACGCGACCCAGCTGCGTATGGGGAATGACGCCGAAATGCACCAGCAATACAGCGGTTTCCAGGTTCTGTTCACGCCCCCTATGCAGAAAGCTGACTGATTGCAGGGCATCCTTACCCTGCGCCCGCAGACTCCTGACATTATGCAGCGTGCTGATACCAGCACGTTTCAGGTCGCGTTTGTACTGCATGCCCTTGGTAAGGTAGTGTCCCGCCAACAAGGCGCGTGGCAATCTCGGCAGTGCGTAGAGATGATTTATCATGGGCGTTACGTCCAGCAACGCTTTCACACTGACACCGGCATGCAGGTACTGCCAGGCCAGTAACAGCAGCAGCGGACCGGAACCGGCCAGCACCACCCCGTCATCCGGAACGATACCGTGAGCCTTGAACAAAATCTGGCCTGCACCGGCATTCATGACACCGGGAAGGGTCCAGCCGGGAAAAGGCACGGGCCGCTCTATGGCACCACTGCAGATCACCACCTGATCGGCTGTCACCGTATGAGCCTGGCCCTGCAGAAGCAGGCCGATTTCACGCCGCCCGTTCAGCGACCACACCTGAGTTTCTGGAAAGTATTTTGCACTGCTGGCGCGGAAGGCACTGACCAGTTCCCGCCCTCTCTGATATTCGTCTCCCAGCTGGCTGCCGCGATGTTGCGGAATTGATTCCATGGCCCGGTAGATCTGGCCACCGGGAGCGACCTGCCCGTCAAATACAGCGACCTCAATGCCCTGCTCTGCGGCCACCGTGGCAGCAGCCAGACCCGCAGGCCCTGCCCCGATGACGGCCAGCTGGTAGTGCTGTTTCATGACAGTAATTCACCCACGCCCTGCTGACATTCGATACGCATGCCTTCTCTTACCTGCACCATGCACGCCCGCTGATTGGCTATACCGTCGATCACCATGAGGCATTCGAAACACACGCCCATGAGGCAGAAAGGCGCCCGCGGAGCCCCGGACACCGGCGTGGTGCGGGTATAGGGCAGGCCGTGAACAAGCACAGCAGCCGCCACAGTCTCGCCCTCCGGCACCTGCACCGGCTGGCCATTTATGGTGACATTGACGCTGTTTTGAGCTGGATTGTCGAGTCGTTTGAACATAGCGGGCAATAATTATACCCTGGAGTTGCTAATGAGTACGAAAGTTAGCCGACACAAGCTTTCGGGACCGTCGGCCGCACGAGCCCAGGGACGGGCGAAGGTAGAGCACCAAGAGTAGGCCCCCTGGAGGGGATGCAGGAGCAATTGCCGGGAGACGCGGCCGTCGAGCAGGGATGTATTTACAAGGTGAATTGCGTAGCAAGAGAGGGTGCCCTGGGGTACAAGGTGAATTGCGTAGCAAGAGAGGGTGCCCTGGGGTACAAGGTGAATTGCGTAGCAAGACA
>JAUXDG010000182.1 GCA_030618475.1 Gammaproteobacteria bacterium
GATGTCAGGATCATCCATCACAAGGATTACCCGTTCTTTCAGCAGCACGAGGGCCAGCTCTATCTGCGCGACGGTGTGAAACGGCCCTGGTTCAACGACGATCTGCAATCGTTTACTCCGACGCGTTTCATGCCGCCGGAACTGATGGATTACCAGGGACGCGCCGTGGTGATCGATCCGGATGTCTTTGCCGTCGGCGACGTCTGGGAGCTCCTTTCCCGCGATATGCAGGGCAAGGCCATTATGTGCCGGCGCCGCGCCGGGCCTAAAGGTATGGTCGACCGTTGCCTGGCCAGCAGTGTCATGCTGCTGGATAACGAAAAGCTGACGCACTGGAAGGTGAAAGAAAAGTTCGAAATGATGTTTACCTTCGAGCAGGACTATCAGCCCTGGATATGTCTTAAGGACGAGCCGCGTGAAACCATCGGGTTTATTGAAAACGAATGGAACGATTTCGACAAGCTCGATGACAATACCAGGATGATCCACAACACCCGGCGCAGGACACAGCCGTGGAAGGCGGGTCTGCCGATCGACTGGCGTCCGGCGGAAAATTTCCGCCTGTTTCCGCCGCTGGGCTGGCTGATGCGGGCCAGGCGGAAACTGTTCGGAGAATACGCGTTGTTGGGTCACTACAAAGCGCACCCGGATCCGAATCAGGAGAACTTTTTCTTCGGCCTGTTGAAGGAATGTGTGGAAAAAGGCATCGTCAGCGAAGACATGATCCGTGAACAGATGGATCAGAATCATGTGCGCCACGATGCCTTTGAGGTACTGAACCGGACGCCCCGGATGGCCGGGGCGTGGAGATGATCGCACCGATGCCGAGGGCAGTTTGCGCAAGGCACAGCCGGGCCGGTCCCCCTTGCCGCTGCAGCCTGACACCTCGCAAAATCAACATCCCCTGTTGATGTTCAGCATTTAACTGGAAGATTATCATCCCGATTTTGCCCCGCTGTTGCCGGGGTCTCAGGCCGGGCCCTGTCAGATTAACGGGAGGAAAACGCGTGGATCATTGTGTATTCATTCAGGCGAACGACAAGCAGATGCTTGGCGCAATCGTTGCCGAGTATGCGCTGAGGCGCTACTCAAGTAACAACGACAAGTTTGACGTTCGCATCATGAACTACGATGACATTACAGTTTTTCGTCAACGCGAAGGCGAGAAGTTTCTGCGTGGTGGTGGCAAACGTGTGTGGGTGCGTGATGACCTGCAGTCCTTTACGCCGAGCAGATTTCTACCGCCTCAACTGATGGGATACCGGGGGCGCGCGGTCGTGATTGATCCGGACGTCTTTACGCGCGCCGATATCTGGGAGCTGTTGTCCCGGGATATGCAGGGCAAGGCCATTATGTGTCGTCCGAAGTCCGGCAACAAGGGCAGGCGTGGTTGTCTGGCTACCAGTGTCATGCTGCTCGACTGTGAGAAGCTGACACACTGGCGCTTTGAAGAACAGTTCAGCGCCATGTTCGAGAACAGCCGGGACTATATAAAATGGATCTGCCTCAAATACGAAAATCCTGAAACCATCGGCTTTTTCGAAAATGAGTGGAACGATTTCGATCATCTGACCGATAGAACCAAAATGCTGCATACCACCAAGCGCAAACACCAGCCCTGGAAGACCGGTTTGCCGATTGACTATCGTCCGGCAGACACCTTCCAGTTGTTCCCCCCCCGGCACTGGATACGCCGTGCCCGGCGCAGTCTGTTCGGCGATTACGGTCTGCTGGGCAGCTACGGCCAGCACCCCGACCCGAACCAGGAAAACTTTTTCTTCGGCCTGGTCCGCGAATGCCTGGACAGAGGTATTGTCAGCGAGGCGCAACTGCGCGAAGCGATGGCGGAAAACCACCTGCGCCACGACGCCCTGGAATTAATCGAAAGAGTTCCGCCGCTGGCTGCCTGAACAGGGCTCACAGATACTTCAGAATTGCTTGTGATTACCTGGCCATGAGGTGATGTAAAAATGTCCGTATTAAATCTTGCCGCCTTTGATCGTGCTCCACTGAACAGCGAGCCTTTCGACTTTCTGGTCGTGAAAGATGCCATCGAGTCCGATATGGTGGAGGTGCTCAATCGTGATTATCCGCAGATTGACAAACCGACCAACTATGACCCCGGAGATCTCGATTATGGGCCCAGCTTTAAACAGCTGCTGAAAGAGCTGGACAGTTCAGAGTTTGAAAGGCACGTCGCAAATAAGTTTGCTGTCGACCTCAGTGGTGCAAAGAAAACCATTACCGTCCGCAAGTACTCCGAGCCCAGTGATGGGCATATCCATACCGATCACTGGAGCAAGATCATTACCCTGCTGGTGTATTTCAACCCACAGTGGGATCAGGACGGTGGCCGGCTGCGAATATTGCGGTCATGCGGAAACATCGAGGATTACAGTGCCGAGGTTACTCCGCTGGGCGGTACCGTGCTGGCGTTCCGTCGCAGTGACAAATCCTGGCATGGCTATAAGAGTTTCGACGGTGAGCGGCGCATGATCCAGATGAGCTGGGTAAAGCACAGCCGCTTTGCCTGGTATGCGCAGCAGGCTGCCCGCTGGTGGACACATGCCCTGAAACGGGTGGCCAGGGTGTTTTCCAGCGTTTCCGGTTAATCACTGATGACTGATACGGTCAAAGTAACGCAGCCGGTATAACAGGCGTGACTGGCTCTCATCATCGTTAAAACCGCTGCGATCGTGCAGTACATTGTTGCTGATCAGCCCCCAGCCCGGCTGCAGCGTCAGTCGGTAAATGAACGGATCTTCTGAAGCCAGCAGAGTTTCCAGTGCCTGCACTGCAGCCCGGGTATCCGCATCGGTTTTCCACTCGATACTGCGGGTGCGTGCCGTATAGCGCATGTGCAAATGGCCATCTTCGCAGACCGAAAAGACCGGTCCTCTGCGCACGGGCCGGATTTCTGTTCCCTGTTCGATATTGGCAGGGATGGTCATGACATTGGGGGCCATCAGCGCCTTGATGTACGCCGGGTTCATATCACGCAGGCGGATGTAGGCGATTTCATGATCGAGCAGTGCGTTTTCACCGCCCTCTCCGGCAGGTCGGACACAATGTAATAACAGTGAGCGGATTTGTTGATCCAGCCCGTTGTAGTAACCGTCGGTGTGCCAGTGGATCGGGTGATTGGTATAGGGGATATAACGATGCCGCCACTGCTTGTCTACCACCTGCAATGCAGTAATGCCATCGTCGTCTGCACCCATGTTTCGGTCCAGGTGGCGTAATCCGAGTTGCGCACCGAGTGTGGCCGGTATCGATTTGTCCGGGTTTGTGCCGGTGTTACCCTTATAGACCGCCATATTGGTTTTCTCGACACGCTCCAGGATTGCTTCACGTTCTGCCTGGTTCAGTTCGCGGGGGTCATTGATCTCGATGATCAGGTCCGCGGCGTGCTGCGGGTATCCCTCCAGCTTGCGTGTTTTCCACGCCTCATAGGCGGTGTGATTGTTCAGATCGAAAGGACTGCCTTGAAAACTCAGATTTGCTACCCGCATGCTGCCTCCCGGGTCGAAAAGCGGTTATCTGCCCAGGGTTTGGAGCAGATTCAATGGATATTCTATCTGCTGGCGTATTTTCGGCGACTTGATCCAGGTCAACGAATGCGGGAATCTCGTGTGAACTCCAGTCGGCCAGGTTCCTCATGGCGCATCGGTATATTAGAATATATCGGAATTTAGCTCCGCGAGCGGTTTTACCAGGCTGTATGTCGGCTAACTTACGTACTCATGAGTAACTGCCTGATTTTGCGGTTTCCCGACTGCGAATGGTGGCGCTGATAAAAGAGTTTCTCAATTGACTGATTCGAGCGCCCGGAAGGAATGTTTCCACTGTGGTCTGCCGGTCCCGCCCGGCGCCGACTACACGGTAGAAATTGACGGTCAGCGGCAGCCGATGTGCTGTCGTGGCTGTCAGGCTGTCGCCAGCGCCATTGTCGAGGGCGGTCTGACAGACTTCTACCGTTATCGAACTGAAAAATCCCCGCAGGCACAGGAACTGGTTCCCAGCCAGATCAATGAGCTCGAGTTGTATGACCGCGATGATCTGCAAAAAAGCTTTGTGCAGCAGGCCGGTGACGAACGCGAAGCATCCCTGATTCTGGAAGGGATTGTGTGCGCTGCCTGCGTGTGGCTGAACGAGCGGCATGTCAAGGCCTTACCCGGAGTGCTGGATTTCTCCATTAATTATTCGAGCCATCGTGCCCGGCTCCGTTGGGATAACCAGTGCATCAACTTGAGTGCAATTCTTGAGGCCATCAGCGCCATTGGTTATCACGCCCATCCTTTTGATGCCAGTCGCCAGGAAGATCTGTACCGGCAGGAAAGGAAGAACGCTCTTCGCCGTCTGGCGGTGGCCGGATTGGGCATGATGCAGGTCATGATGCTGGCCGTGGCGCTCTACGCGGGTGAGTACGAAGGCATGCGCGAAGGGCTGCGCAACTTTCTGCGCTGGGTCAGCCTGCTGCTGACCGTGCCTGTGATTCTCTATTCAGCAAAATCGTTTTTTAGCAGTGCCTGGCGCCAACTCAGACGACGACAGCCGGGTATGGATGTGCCGGTGTCGTTGGCGATCGGGGCCGCTTTTCTGGCCAGCGCCTGGGCCACGGTGTCTGGCAGTGGTGAGATCTATTTTGATTCGGTGACCATGTTCACTTTTTTCCTGCTGGCGGGGCGCTTCCTGGAAATGGGTGCCAGGCACCGTGCCGGGCAGGCGGCAGAGGAATTGGTGAAACTTCTGCCCGCCACTGCCGCACGTCTGACCGATGCCGGCGAGGAACGGGTGCCGGTGGTGGACCTGGCAAAGGGGGACCGGGTGCTGGTGCGGCCTGGCGAAAGTGTACCGGCGGACGGCTGCATCATTGACGGCACGAGTTCGGTTGATGAATCGTTGTTGACGGGTGAAAGTCTGCCGCAGTTGCGTAAATCGGGCGATCAGCTGGTTGGCGGAACGGTCAACAATGAAAGCCCACTGGTGATGCGGATAGAGCGGGTGGGTGAAGAAACCGCCCTGTCAGCCATTGTCCGTCTGCTCGATCGGGCGCAGACTGAAAAACCCGCTATTGCGCGCAGTGCGGATCGTGTCGCCGGCTGGTTTGTCGGTGGCTTGCTGGTGGTGGCGGGCCTGGTGGCCTGGTGGTGGTGGCTGCACGATCCGGCACATGCCTTTGCTGTGACACTGTCGGTGCTGGTGGTGACCTGTCCCTGTGCTCTGTCGCTGGCGACGCCGGCAGCAGTGACGGCGGCGACGGGGGCGTTGACGCGCCTTGGCGTGCTCACCACCCGCGGTCACGCGCTGGAAACCCTGGCGCGGGCAAGCCATATTATTTTTGACAAAACAGGGACTCTGACCGAAGGGCGTTTGCAACTGGAAACGGTCGAGCTGCTGGGTTCCCGTGGTCGCGAGGACTGTCTGCGGCTTGCCGCCGCACTGGAACAGAGTTCGGAACACCCGATCGCGCGAGCACTGTGTGCGGAAGCGGGGGCCGTGCAGAGTGCCGGGAAGGTGTCCGCACAGCCGGGTCTGGGTGTTGAAGGCTGGGTCGACGGGCAGTGTTACCGTATCGGTATAGCGGAGTTTGTGCTGGCGCTGCAAAACACAGCTGCTGTCGAGGCAGATACGGTCTCAAGTGGCGCGGCTGGGGTGGTGCTGGGTAATAATCGGGCACTGCTGGCCCATTTCGAGTTTGCCGATCGGCTGCGTGACAAGGCCGCCGAGACCGTACACCAGCTCAAAGCCCTGGGTATCGAAGTAGAGCTGCTCAGTGGTGATGAGGCGGGCGTTGTGCAAAAGGTGGCCGATGAGCTGCGAATCGGTCGCTTCCAGGCCCGTTGCCGTCCCGAAGACAAACTGGCGAGAATCCAGGCGCTACAGGCGCAGGGTGCGGTGGTGGCGATTGCTGTGTTCTATACGGAAAGTATTGCACTGATCCCGCTGGCAATAGCCGGCGGTCTGTTTGCTTTATTGCTGGCC
>JAUXDG010000133.1 GCA_030618475.1 Gammaproteobacteria bacterium
TCACCACGAAGGACACAAAGGATTTTAAGTTAAAAGAGTTTCGAGAGTACCCGTTAAGCACACGACATCACATGCCGTGCATGGTGAAACTTCGCAACAAACATATAACCGGTTGTTCCTTCGTGTCCTTCAAGGTGAATTGCGCAGCAAGAGAGGGCGCCCTGGGGCATGTGGTTAAGATCGTGAGAAATGCGCATTAGTAATTCTGTAACGCCGTCAGCCGCTGGTGAATATTCCCGTGAATATCAATCAGCCGCGCCTTGTTGTCACTAGGCAAGGTTTCAACAGCATCCACCCGGGCCGGGTAGTCGATGGTCAATGCCAGTAACTCACCGACATTTTCCTGAATATCGGCTTTATTCAAACTCAGCTTACGGGCAAAGTTCAGACACGCCTTCACCAGGGGATCGCCATCAGCCGGCTCTTCACCATAACCACCGAACGGCACGGCGCACAACATGTTGTGCATGCTATAGGCACGCATCGGCGCGGGATCGTAGACGGGCGAGAATCCCGCCACACCGGCACTGCCCAGCAAGGACAGGTTCTCCAGGTGCAAATCTCCATTACCGGTGAGTAATGCCAGCAGGACGCGCCTGAATAAATGCAGCCGTGCAACTTTCTTGTCGCTTATCAGCAGCGGATCAGCAAGATCGATCACATTGGCGATACGGTCAAGCGATCCGTCGGTATGCCGGACGATATCCCTGGCACCTGCTGCCAGGATGGAATACAGGCTCTCCAGTGGCACCGGTTTGCCCTGTGCGTCCCGGTCAAAACGCTCTATCGCCAGCGCCGGCAACCCCCCTACTTCGGCAAGCCAGTAACGCGGGACATCAAAACCGGCCCCCCGGTGAAGGTCCAGTGTCATGGCTTCGAGCCCGGCCAGTCCAGGGTAAGCCTGTGCACGTTCGATCTTCAATACTACGTCGATGCGATCTTTCTGATCTGCCTTGTTGGGAAGGCTGATGCGCCCGTCCCAGCCACTTGCCGGTATCGCCACCAGCAACTTGGGTATTGCACCTCCGACAGACGGGGTGGGCCCCAGGCTTTCCAGGATAAAGCGGGCGTCCGCATCCAGCCAGGAGATCATGTCCTTGAGGGAAAAACCGAACCGCTCACCGATCGGCACCAGTGGCCCGCTGTCAGTATTTGCATACCAGGATTCAGCAACTGCGTCGTCCGGGAAGACATCGACGTGCCCGATGCCCCCGTGCCCGGTATGCGCAAGCAGTGCCAGATCCGCTTCAAACCGGCTTGCCGGTTCAATACCCTTTTCACGCAAAAAAGCCAGCATGAGTTTACGCTGAAAATTCTGTTCATCGGCAGGCGGTATCAGGGCACGAAAACGCGGATGCAGCGAGCCGCTCTGACGATGAACAATCGTACTGTCACGAAACAGCTCGGGCGGGTAGACCAGGCTAAGGCCCGCCAGACCAGAAGCGGAATAATCCGGGGTGTAGGAAAAACGCGCGTCGTTGTCGGTGACATAAAGCACCCCCATCTTGACCGGCACAACACCGATTCGTGTCCAGATACTGAGCTGGGTATCCTGCATCAGAAAAGTTCGCCCCGGCTCATTTTTTCCGTGTAGTCACTATCGGGCAGCAGCGTCAGCCTCAAACCCACAGCAGATGCCAGCTTTGCCAGGGTATCGAGATCTGCACGACCGGTACGCTTGATCCGTGAAATACTGGAATCCGGCACTGAAGCCCGCTGCGCCAGGGCATTCTGCGACCAGCCGCGTGCCTTGGCGTGCTGGAGGATCTCAGCCATCAGGCTGGCGGTCAGCGATTCACTTTGAGTGATCGTTATTGTCATAAGTGACAAGTATAGAGCAAATTACATATTGGCGTATACGATAAATTACACGTTATTTAAACAATATTTATCGCAAACGACAATTATAATTTTTTGGTGACAATAGATTTTTGAAAAATGTAGCCTGGAGAGGCCGCCCTAGCCGTCATTTCTCACAAGGTCACAAAGGAACAACAAGATAAGTAATGACTGAAAATAATCTTTAAGACACAGGCTGTTACCTGAGAACACGGCGGATAAAAGGGGAAATCCCTTATCCCTGAAATCCTTCGTGACCTTTGTGGTGAGAAAACATATGTCTAGGCAACGATTCCCACCCCCTGGAATGCGAATGTATTTATTCGAACCCCACCTTACTGCTGCAGCTTACGCTGCCGGCGGCGTTGACGGATCTGGTAAAGAGTCAGGACGGGCCCGGAAATGGCATAAAGAAGAAAGCCGAAAAACAACACACTCGGCGGGTGGCTTGAGACCACGACAAACAGCAGCACCATCATGATCAGCGTAAAAAACGGTACGCGGTTCTTGAAATCAACTTCCTTGAAACTGTAGTAACGTACATTACTGACCATCAAGGCACCCAGGGAAGCAGCAAGCAGAGCGCCGACCACCCACATATCACTGCCATCCAGACCGTTGTCTTCGCTGAACCATATCAGACCAGCCAGCACGCCAGCGGCAGACGGACTGGGCAAACCCTGAAAATAGCGTTTATCTGCGGTGCCCACCTGGGTGTTGAAACGTGCCAGCCTCAAGGCAGCCCCGGCGGTATAGACAAACGCGGCAAGCCAGCCGAGCTTGGACCACATCCAACCCTGCTCAATCATGCTGCGCAGGGCCCACTCAAACACGATCAGTGCCGGCGCCAGGCCAAAGCACACCATGTCTGACAGACTGTCATACTCAACACCAAACTCACTGGCTGTATGGGTCAGCCTGGCCACCCGTCCATCGATACCATCCATAACCATCGCGACAAATATCGCAATGGCTGCGGTTTCAAAGTTACCGCTCATCGCAGCAACAATGGCGTAGAAACCGGCGAACAGACCCGCTGTAGTAAACAGGTTGGGAAGGAGATAGATACCCCTGCGGCGTGGTTTTTGCTGCTGCTCTTCGTCGTCCATAGCTTTGTGCGGGGACAAATTTAAAAATCCGTCCCTGGTTAACCTTACTTATGAACCAGTGTCGCTATTACATCAGATCCGGCGTTAACGCGCGAACCGCTTGCAACCTGGACCCGACTGTTGATCGGCAGATAAACCTCGACCCGTCCACCCATCCGGATGAAACCGCAACGTTGACCCTGACCGACCCGCTGACCGATCTGCACATAACAGCGTGGCAGATTCTTCAATGGTCCGCGATGCATAACCACAACCAGGTCATCGTCTTCATCGGTTTTCAGCCACACACCATGGGGACGATTGACACCATCCCCCGAGTTCGACGGTTCCAGAAATTTCCCCTCAACCGGGCTGCGCGTACTATACACACCGAACCGGCTCATTTCGATGACCAGCAGAATCGCCTGGCGATCCAGATAAGGATCATGCACTTCGCCCACCGATGCAATCACACCGTCGGCCGGACTGACAACTGCGAGGGGACTGGAAGGTATTTCGCGCTCGGGATCACGGAAAAGATAGACGATAACGGCGCAGCCCACCCAGAAAGGCAGGGACCAGGGCCAGCCCAGGTAATGTGCGATTAAAACGCCAACACCGGCGCAAGCCAGGAGTGGCAACCACCCAGCACGGGAAAAATAAGGGTATCGGCCTGCAGCCATGACTCAGTGCGCCTGTAAATAGACGGTGCCGCTGGTGAGGCGCTAGTTCACTTTCTTATCGACGATTTTGTTAGCGCTGATCCAGGACATCATGCTGCGCAGTTGCTCACCAACCCGCTCGATGGGATGTTCACGTCCCAGCCGACGCTTGGCTTTCAGCGTGGCAGCACCCGCCTGATTCTCCAGAATAAATTCACGTGCAAATTCACCATTCTGAATTTCCGTCAGGATGCGCTTCATCTCCGCCTTGGTCTCGGCAGTCACCACGCGGGGGCCACGTGTCAGATCACCGTATTCGGCTGTATTGGAAATGGAGTAGCGCATGTTTGCAATACCGCCTTCATACATGAGATCAACAATCAGCTTCAGCTCATGCAGGCATTCAAAGTAAGCCATCTCCGGCGCATAACCGGCTTCGGTCAGGGTTTCAAAACCCGCCTGAACCAGCGCTGTGGCACCACCACACAGAACCGCCTGTTCGCCAAACAGATCCGTTTCGGTTTCCTCACGGAAGGAGGTTTCGATAATACCGGCACGACCGCCACCGTTGGCAGAAGCATAGGACAAGGCTATATCCCTGGCCTTGCCACTGGCATCCTGGAAAACGGCAATCAGGGTGGGTACACCGGCACCTTGAGTGTAGGTGGAACGAACCAGGTGACCCGGACCTTTGGGCGCCATCATGATGACATCCAGATCCGCGCGCGGCTCGATCTGTTCATAATGGATATTAAAACCATGCGCAAATGCCAGTGCCGCCCCTTTGTTGATATTGGGTTCGACCTTGTCACGGTACAAACTGGCCTGATGCTCGTCGGGCGCAAGAATCATAACCACGTCAGCATCTTTCACCGCGTCTTCAATCGACTTGACCGTAAGACCGGCATTTTTGGCTTTGGCTTCCGAAATGGAACCACTACGCAGGCCGACAGTGACATCAACACCGGATTCCTTCAGATTATTGGCGTGCGCATGACCCTGCGAGCCGTAGCCGATAATACTGACCTTGGCGCCTTTGATGATGGAAAGATCCGCATCTTTGTCGTAATAGATATTCATCGTCATAGTTCTTGACCCTAAGTGAACTTCAAATTCGTGTTACACGCGCAAGGATTTTTCACCGCGTGCAATCCCTGTGACGCCTGACCGGACCACTTCGATAATGTCGGTCGGTGCAATCGCCTTGACAAAGGCGTCCAGCTTGTCGCTGGTACCCGTTACTTCAATGGTATAAATGGCATCGGTAACGTCGATAACCCGGCCACGGAATATGTCCGCCAGGCGTTTGATTTCTTGACGCCCGGTGTTTACGGCGCGCAGCTTGATCAACATCATTTCCCGCTCTATATGTGGACCCTCATACATATCCATGAGCTTGACCACGTCGATCAACTTATTGAGCTGCTTGGTGATCTGTTCGATGACCTCTTCGGTCCCCCAGGTCACCAGCGTCATACGCGACAGCGACTCGTCCTCGGTAGGCGCTACCGTCAGCGACTCGATATTGTAGCCGCGCGCGGAAAACAGGCCGGCCACTCTGGACAGGGCACCCGCCTCGTTTTCCATCAGGATTGAAATGATGTGTCGCATGGCTACACCAGTATCATTTCGTTCAGGCCGGCACCCGCCGGAATCATCGGGTAAACGTTTTCGGTCTGATCGGTCAGGAAATCCATGAATACCAGTCTGTCTTTCATCGCAAACGCTTCTTTCAAGGCAGACTCCACATCTTCAGGCCTGGTGATCTGCATACCCACGTGACCATAACTTTCTGCCAGCTTGACAAAGTCAGGCAATGACTCCATGTAAGACATCGCATAACGGCCCTGGTAAAAGAACTCCTGCCATTGTCGCACCATGCCCAGGCAGCCGTTGTTCAGGTTTATGATCTTGATCGGCAGACCATACTGCAGGCAGGTGGACATTTCCTGAATGCACATCTGGATACTACCTTCACCGGTCACACAGGCCACGGTCTCCTTGGGGTGCGCAAACTGAACGCCCATCGCCGCGGGGAAACCAAAACCCATGGTGCCCAGACCACCGGAATTGATCCAGCGGTTTGGCTTATCAAACTTGTAGAATTGCGCTGCCCACATCTGGTGCTGACCCACATCAGAGGTCACATAGGCTTTGCCCCTGGTCACCTCATACAAACTTTCCAGGACGTACTGCGGTTTAATGAGATCGCTGTCACGATCGTACTTCAGGCAGTCCATAGCGCGCCATTCCTCAATCTGCTTCCACCACGCTTTCAGCGCTGCAGCATCCGGTTCTTGTTTGCCCTCCTTGAGCACCTTGACCATCTCGCGCAACACCTGGTCCACCGGGCCGACAATCGGCACGTCCACTTTAACGTTTTTGGAAATACTGGACGGATCGATATCGATGTGGATGATCTTGGCCGTCGGGCAGAACTTCGCGATATTACCGGTCACACGGTCATCGAAACGCGCACCAATGGCAATCAGCACATCACAGTTGTGCATGCCCATATTGGCTTCATACGTACCGTGCATACCGAGCATGCCCAGGCACTGTTTATCCGTTGCCGGATAAGCGCCCAAACCCATCAGGGTGTTGGTGATGGGATAGCCTAACAATCTGGTCAACTCGGTCAACTGGCGACTGGCCCTGGAAAGTATCACCCCCCCACCGGTGTAGAGCATCGGCCGCTTGGCAGCCAGCATCAGATCAATGGCTTTTTTGATCTGCCGCGGATGACCCTTGGTCACCGGATTATACGAGCGCATACTGACCCGCTTCGGGTAATGGTAGCTGGCTTTTTGCGCGGTGATATCCTTGGGAATATCAACCACCACCGGACCAGGCCGCCCGGTGGTGGCAACATAGAACGCCTTTTTGATGGTCATGGCCAGGTCGTTGACGTCTTTCACCAGAAAGTTGTGTTTTACACAGGGGCGGGTAATACCCACGCTGTCGACTTCCTGGAAGGCATCGTTACCGATCAATGGCGTCGGCACCTGGCCGGTAAAGACCACCAGGGGGATGGAATCCATATACGCAGTGGCAATACCGGTCACCGCATTGGTCGCACCGGGCCCGGATGTCACCAGCACCACGCCGGGTTTTCCGGTGCAGCGCGCGTAACCGTCAGCCGCGTGTGTGGCCGCCTGTTCATGACGTACCAGCACATGCTTGAACTTGTCCTGCTGATACAGCGCATCGTAAATGTGCAATACCGCGCCGCCAGGATAGCCGAACAGATACTCGACTCCCTCATCCGCAAGACAGCGTACAAAAATATCAGCGCCAGTCAGCTCCACCTGTTTTATCTCCCGGGTGCCGCCAAAACAAAAAACCAGAAAAAAAGCCCGTATTCCGGGCTGATGCGAAAAACGCAGGGCTTAGAACTGGCAGATAGTGCCACCGATGAAGATCAGAATCCAGTACCTGCTGCCGAATGGCGGGGGGCTCCGAGCGACGGCCTGACAGCCTGTTGAGACCTGTGCACTTGTCCTGCTCTGCAGAGCATGGTAAGTAATTGAAATTCAACCACAGCAAAGAGGATCGAGATGCGCCTGACCACCCTGATTTCAATTATTCTGGCACTGACCACCAACGCAGCCGCTGCCGCCATGTTTAAATGGACCGACGCTGACGGCAGCACCCAGTACGGGCAGTACCCGCCAGCCGGCGTGCCGGCGGAACAGGTTAAAGTCAACCCACAACCGGCATCGCCGCAACCCGCGCCATCGCCGCAACAACGCCTGAAAGAACTGGA
>JAUXDG010000250.1 GCA_030618475.1 Gammaproteobacteria bacterium
GGGCGTGGCGGATGATGCGCGTCATGTCGACGTCGTAGGGCTCGCGACGCTCGATGAGGCGGCCGGTGGGATGGGCCAGCAGCGTGAAGTTGGGGTTGTCCATAGCGTGCAGGATGCGCCGCGTCTGTTTTGCACGCGATAGCTCGAAGCGACTGTGCACCGCACCGATGACGACGTCCAGTTTGGCCAGCACCCGGTCCGGCATGTCCAGGCTGCCGTCTTCGAGGATGTCGACCTCGATGCCCTTGAGCAGAGTAATGTCGTGGCCGCCGGCGTTGAACTCGTCGATGGCTTCCAGCTGCGCCAGCAGGCGCTTGCTGTCCAGGCCGTGGGCCACGGTGAGCCGTTTGGAGTGATCGGTGATCGCCAGGTATTCCAGCCCGCGTGTGCGGGCCGCTTCCGCCATGTGGTGCAGCGATTCGTGGCCGTCACTGGCGTGGGTGTGGGCGTGCAGGTCGCCGCGCAGGTCGCCGGTCTCGATCAGCTTCGGCAGCAGGCCGGCGTGCGCCGCCTCGATTTCGCCGCGGTTCTCGCGCAGCTCGGGCGGAATCCAGGGCAGACCGACCGCCGCGAGCATCTCCTCCTCGGTGGTCCCGGCAATGCGCCGCTTACCGCGGTAGACGCCGTACTCGTTGATTTTCAGGCCGCGCCGCTGGGCGATGCGGCGCACGGCAATATTGTGGGAGCGGCTGCCTGTGAAGTAATACAGGGCCGCACCGTAGCTTTCCTGTGCCACCACGCGCAGATCGACCTGCAGGCCGCTGTGCAGAATGACGGTGGCACGGGTGGTGCCGCGCGATAGCACGGTTTCCACTTCGTCGTAGGCGACGAAATATTCGATGACAGTGCGCCCGTTGCGGGCGCTGACCAGCAGGTCCAGATCACCGACAGTTTCTCTGGCGCGGCGGTAACTGCCTGCAAGCTGCACCTGTTCGACACCTTCGGCCGCCTTGAGATAGTCGACCAGGGGTTCCGCATAGCGTCCGGCGACGACCCGTTTGAAACGCCGGCTGGTATCGGCATGCGCCTGGATGGCTTCCAGCATTCGCGCTTCGGTTTTCGCGCCGAAACCGGGCAGGTGCTGAATCAAACCGTCGCGGGCAGCGCGCTCCAGCTGTTCGCGAGTATGGATATCCAGTTCGTGGTACAGAGCGTGAACCCGTTTGGGGCCCAGGCCGGGCAGTTTCAGGAGTTCAGTGAGCTCCGCAGGCAGCTGTTTGCGCAGTTTATCGAGTGCCCGGCAATGACCCGTATCGAGGATCTCATGAATTTTGGCAGCGAGATTCTTACCGATCCCGGCCAGTCGGGTGATGTCTTCGCCCTGGGCAATCAGCGCGCCGATATCCCGCCCCAGTTCACGCAGCGTGCGTGCTCCATTCCTGTAGGCACGGATGCGGAAGGGATTATCGCCCTCGATCTCCAGCAGGTCAGCGATCTCGTCAAGTAGCGAGGCGATGTCTTCGTTGTGTACGGGCATCGTTCAACCTTTGACACAGATTACGGGCGCGAGCTTCACCACTTTGCGGGCAAGGCCGGCCTGTTCAGCCGTGTCCACCACGGCGTTGACATCCTTGTAGGCGCCGGGGGCTTCTTCGGCGACGCCGCGGTAGGAATGACTACAGATCAGTATGCCGCGTGCCGACAGTTCGTCGATGACCTGATGCCCATGCCACTGTCTGCTCGCCTTGCGGCGGCTCATGGCGCGCCCCGCACCGTGGCAGGCCGAGGCGAAACAGCGTTGCTCGCTCTGCGGCAGACCGGCCAGGATGTAGGAGGCGGTACCCATGGAGCCACCGATCAGAACCGGTTGGCCGGTTTCCCGGAACGCCGCGGGAAGATCAGCATGGCCCGGCCCCAGTGCCCGGGTCGCGCCTTTTCTGTGAACAAAAAGCCGCATGGCTTTACCGTCGACAAGGTGATCTTCTTCCTTGCAGGTGTTGTGCGAGACGTCATACAGCACGTCCAGTTCGGCTCGTGGCAGAACGCGTTCAAAAGCCCGGCGCGCCAGATGGGTCAGGATCTGTCGATTGGCCAATGCACAGTTGATGCCGGCACGCATGGCGCCCAGGTATGATGCGCCCAGTGGTGAATTGATCGGTGCACAGGCAAGCTCCCGGTCCGGCAGTTCAATGCCGTACTGGTGTGCGGCTATGGCCATGCTCTTCATAAACTCGGTGCCGATCTGGTGTCCGAGGCCGCGCGAGCCGCAGTGTATGCTGACCACAATATCGTTTTCGTGCAGTCCAAAGGCCAGGGCTGTGTTTCGATCGTAAACCTTTATGACATGCTGGACTTCCAGATAATGATTGCCGGAGCCGAGGGTACCCATTTCATCACGCTGGCGGCGTTTAGCCTGTTGCGAAACTTGCTCCGTCAGGGCGCCGGACATGCAGCCGTTTTCTTCGATGTACTGCAAGTCATCCTGGTAACCGTAACCCTGGCTGACAGCCCACCTGGCACCGCCGCTTAACATCGCCTGCATCTCGCGTTCGCTCAGACGGATGGTGCCGGTACTGCCCAGGCCGGCAGGAATTGCCGTAAACAAGGTGTCGGCCAGTCTATCCTTATGTGCCTCGATATCGTTGCGAGTCAGGCCGGTGGTCAGGGTGCGTACGCCGCAGGAAATGTCGAAGCCGACACCACCCGCTGATACGACACCGCCCTGTTCCGCATCAAACGCGGCCACACCGCCGATCGGAAAGCCATAGCCCCAGTGGGCGTCGGGCATGGCGTAAGATGCCTTTATGATGCCGGGCAGGGTAGCCACATTTACAATTTGCTCGTAGACCTTGTCGTCCATGCCGTCGATCAGCTCGGCGTCTGCATAGACGATACCGGGTACGCGCATGGCACCAAAGGGATTGATGCGCCACTCGTTGTCCGCTACCCGTTCAAGCCTGTTTAAATCCACGTAGCAATTCCTGCGTATAGTACCAGGGCCGTCATACGTCAACGATACACTGGGCAATCCAGCGGCCGCCATCGTCCTGTGCCACTCTTAATTCGGTGAATGTCGCACCTTTAACCTCCACAGCGGGCTGATGGCGGGAGATATCGATGGCTTCGCCCCAGGCGCATCCGCTCAGTCGCTGGCCATCGATCTGAACTTCGAATCTGGAGAACAACATGTGCTGTACCGCCATTTCGTAGACAATGGCATTCAGCCAGTCAACCAGAAGCAATTCCGGGTCCGGGGCCTCGCATCGGATCTCGACCATGCGCGTTGCGCGCACTAGATCAGGATCGGTGATAACCGCCGTCATCGCACAGGCAGCCTGCTCTAAGGCTTCGGAAAGGGTGGCGCCTGTCCCCCGTATGCCGATGTCGGCCTGGTGCGCAAAGTGTTCCCATGTCTGCTGCTGTGGCATGATTATCCAGGCTTATTTAACAGTCGTTAATATTCCACGGTATCCGGGATTATAATACTGGATAATCGACCGGTGAGGAGTCGAACATGACAAATAACGCTGAATTCGACATCAACTGTCGGCGATGAATATCGGCATTGATACACTGACCGGGGAGCAGCTTCGCTATCTCTCGTCCTGGCGCGAAGGCAGCAGATATCATGAAAAATAAAATGCGGCACATGATTGCCGATATCATAAGTGAAGTGAAATATACGCGCAGCATGATCGGTAAGGATGAACTCGATCCAGGGGTGATGGAGGCTATGGTCAGGGTGCCACGTGAGGTATTCGTGCCGCCTGAACTGGA
>JAUXDG010000046.1 GCA_030618475.1 Gammaproteobacteria bacterium
CATCCGGCATACGTGACTTCACGTTGGGCCCGTAGACAGGGGCTGCCAGTGGTCGAGGTGCAACACCATGCCGCCCATGCCTCGGCCCTGCTCGGCGAACAGGCTGCGGAGGTGCAGGGCACTCATCTGGTGTTTACCTGGGACGGGGTCGGCTATGGTGACGATCGAACCCTGTGGGGTGGCGAAGCCCTCTATGGTGTGCCTGGACGATGGCGGCGCGTGGCCAGTATGCGACCGTTCCGACTGCCCGGCGGCGAAAAGGCGGGTCGTGAACCCTGGCGCAGCGCGCTGTCACTGGCCTGGGAAACGGGCGCAGAGCGTCTGGCGATGAAACTGATTGATTCCCTTGAATCGAAGCCCGCTGCGTCCTCGACATACGCATTGCTGTACCAGGCCTGGCAAAAAAACCTCAATACACCCACCAGCACAGCGGTCGGCCGTTTGTTCGATGCGGCCGCCGCATTGACCGGTCGGTGTTTGACCGCCAGCTTTGAAGGTCAGGGGCCGATGTGGCTGGAAGCTGTTGCCGATGAGACGGCGGAGCCCATCAGCTTGCCTTTGCTTGAACAGGGTGACGGCCTGCTGCGCACGGATTGGCAGCCACTGGTAAAATGCCTGGGCGACGAGCAGATCCCGGTCAGCAAACGAGCTGCCATTTTCCACACGTCGATGGCTGAAGCACTGGTAAATCAGGCGCTGCGAGTGCGTGAAGGGCATGCGGTGCGGGCAGTCGGTTTGTGCGGTGGCGTGTTTCAGAATCGCCGCTTGACGGAAGAATGTGTCAGCCGGCTGGAACAAAAGGGGTTCGAAGTGCTGCTCGGCGAACGCTTGCCGGTCAATGATGCGGGGTTGAGTTTTGGGCAGGTTGTAGAATACGTTTCGCGTTAACAGGCACCAGCCTGGATTTCTCACAATTTTTACCACAAAGGACACGAAGGTCACAAAGGAACAACATGTTAAATAATGATCGCAAAAGAATTGTAAGACACAGTCTGTTACCAGAGCACACGGCGGATAAACGGGGAAATTCCTTACCCCTGAAATCCTTTGTGACCTTTGTGGTGAGAGATTTGGGCTAGAGAGTTCCTATGCAGGATAGTTATATTTCATTAGCCCACGGTAACGGCGGGCGCTACATGCGTGAGCTGATCGAGCGTGTGTTTGCCCGTCATCTCGCCAATCCCGGTCTGGATACCCGGGCGGATGCCGTGCCGTTGGCATTGCCGGACGGTGACGTGATGTTTACCACCGACGGCTTTACGGTTCAGCCGCTGGAGTTTCCTGGCGGTAATATCGGCACCCTGGCAGTTCATGGCACCACCAATGACCTGGCGGTGGCTGGGGCGGAGCCGCTGTATTTGAGTTTGAATGTTTTTATCGAAGAAGGCATGCAGATAGCACAGCTCGAGCGGATTGTGGCAACACTGGCAGAGACAGCGAAATCTGTCGGTGTGCGCGTTGTCGCCGGTGATACCAAGGTGTTACGTCGCGGGGAAGGCGGTGGTCTGTATCTTGCAACTACCGGGGTTGGTATACGAACAGCGGGTGTTCGCCTCGGTCTTGACTGCATTCAGGCAGGGGACCGGATACTGGTCAGTGGGCCGGTCGGTGATCATGGTATTGCGGTGTTACTGGCGCGTGAACAGTTCGGCCTGCGCGGTGACTTGAAGTCGGACGCCGGCAGCGTTCTGCCGCTGACGCGGGCAGCGTTGAAGTTTGAGGGTCTGCATTTCATGCGCGATCCGACCCGCGGCGGCCTGGCGACGGTCTGTCATGAGATCAGCCAGGCAAGCGGGCTGGGTGTTCGGCTGCAGCAGACGGAAATACCGATCCGTGACTCGGTTCAGTCGGTGTGCGAAATGCTGGGTTACGACCCCCTTTATCTCGCCTGTGAGGGAAGGGTGGTCGCGGTTGTGGCTGAAGCGCACGCTGAGGATCTGCTCACACAGTGGCGTTGCCTGCCCGAAGGTTCTGAAGCTGCCCTGATTGGTCGTGTTGAAGAACAACCGGCGCGGGTGCTGCTGATCACCGAGTTGGGTGGCGAACGCATGCTCGATGAACTGGAAGACGACCCGTTGCCGAGGATCTGCTGATGCAGGACCGATGGTCGAGGGTGCCGAAAGCGCGCCTGCTCCCCCTGTTTGTCGTGTTGCCTGGCTTTTCCGCAGCAGCGCTGGCGGTTAACGAGGGTACCCCGCACGCTCATGGTGACCCCATTGCACCCGTCATTCTGGGTGTTACCGGCTTGCTGTTTGTGGCATTGCTGGGCCGTTTCAGCGCGCGCAAACTGGGACTGCCGTCGGTACTGGGAGAACTGATCATCGGCATCATCGCCGGCAACCTGGCCTATCAATATGGTTTCGACCTGATACTGTTGATGCGGGAAGGCCCGCACGTCTTTGACACCATCCAGCAGTTCCTGCACGACGCCACACTGGGAGGCGAAGTCTGCGACACACTGGTCGATGCCAGTGGGCGCAGTATGTTGAGTGTCCTGGGTGGGCCAAGCGGAAACGAGTATTTGCAGATAGCACACACGGTGGATGTTTTTTCACGCTACGGCGTTATTTTTCTGCTGTTCCTGGTGGGGCTGGAAACCAATCTCAATGAGATGCGTCAGGTTGGCGCTGATTCCATAAGGGTGGCGCTTATCGGTGTCGCACTGCCCTTTGTGCTGGGAGTCGCCGCTACTTTCCTGCTGGCCTCACAGTTGTCATTTCATACGGCGCTTTTTCTGGGTGCCGCATTGGGCGCTACCAGTGTCGGTATTACGGTCAGGGTACTGGAAGATCTGCAGCAGAGTCAGTCCCGGCTGGCACACACGATTCTCGGTGCAGCGATATTCGACGATATTCTCGGCCTGCTGATGCTGGCCACTGTCACCGGCATCGTGGTCTCCGGTGGCATCGAGATCGGGCATATCGCAAAGGTCGTGCTGCTGGCGGGCGTATTCCTCGGTGGGGCTTTTTACCTGGGCCCTTATATTCTGCGCTTCATCATCAGGCTCATGCGGCACCTCGACTTGATCGAGGCAAAGATGTTCGTTTCCTACCTGTTTGTCATGGTCCTGGCCTGGCTCGCCAACCTGTCCGGGCTGGCGACCATTATCGGCGCTTTTACAGCCGGGGTGATATTGAAGGATGCCTATTTCGTGCATTGGGGTCCACACGAAAAACACGCCTACAGCATCAGGGACCTGATCATGCCGCTGGAGGTTATTCTGGTGCCGATATTTTTCGTATTGATGGGTATACAGGTAAAGCTGGAAACCTTCCTCGACTGGCAGGTGGTGACATTGGCGGCAGGGTTGCTGGTCGCGGCTATCGTCGGAAAGCTGGCCTGTGGTCTGGGCGTCGCAAAGCCGATGAATCGCTGGGCCATTGGGCTGGGTATGTTACCGCGAGGCGAAGTCGGGCTGGTATTTGCAGCCATCGGCAGGGGGCTCGGCGTAGTCGATGACGCAATGTTTTCATCGCTGGTAATGGTCGTGATTATCACCACCCTGCTGTCGCCACCCTTGTTGAAAATCAGCCTGAAGCGCGAAACCTGAGTTAGCGTCGATGGACGGTGATGCAAAAATGCAGCAGGTCCAGCGGCTGGTTGAGGCGCTAACCAGGGCGGATGCCTACCATCATCCAACCCGCGCCATCCATGTCGTGGAAACCCATTGTGCCTGGGTGCTGTTAACCGGTGATTTTGCTTACAAGATCAAAAAACCTGTCGATTTCGGTTTCCTGAATTATTCTACCCTGGAAAAAAGGCGGTTTTATTGCGAAGAAGAGGTGCGCCTGAACCGGCGTTTCGCACCCGCCATCTACCTGGACGTTGTCGCCATCACCGGTCAGCCCGATCGGCCGCAGATGGCCGGATCCGGATCAGCGCTTGAGTATGCAGTGCGCATGCGCCAGTTTGCGGATGATGGGCTGCTCAGCCAGCTTGCCGAACAGAAGCGACTGGATGCTTCACACATCGACCAGCTCGTTGACCAGGTCGTTGATTTCCACCAATCGACGCAGCGTGCTTCACCCGATGTCACTTATGGCGAAGCGCAACGGATCCATCACTGGGTCAGCGAAAACTTCCAACATATTCGACCGTCACTGAAGACCTCCCGCAGAATCGAGCAACTCGCGGGTATACAAGAAAGGCTTGAAGCAGAGCACAAACGGATTGACGCTTTACTGCGGCGCAGAAAGAAAGACGGCTTCATTCGCGAATGCCACGGTGATCTTCACCTCGGCAACATCACGCTGATCGACGGCAAGGTGACACTGTTCGACTGTATCGAATTCAATCCCGAACTTCGCTGGATCGATGTTTTCAGTGATGTCGCTTTTCTGGTCATGGATCTCGACGACCGGCATTACCGGAACTTTGCCTTTCATTTCCTGAATGCATACCTGCATCGCAGCGGAGATTACCAGGGGCTCGGTGTACTAAGATATTACATGGTCTATCGCGCACTGGTGCGAGCCAAGGTCGCCCTGCTTCGCAGGCAGCAGGCAGACCCGGATTCTGCATTATTCGAGACCGCAGATGCCGAGTACAGCCAGTATATACAGCTCTCTGCGCGATATCTTGCACCAGGCCGGCCGGCGTTGCTGATTACCTGCGGTTTGTCCGGCTCCGGCAAGTCAACGATCGCCAGACAATTTTGTGAGGCATCTGGAATGATCCAGATACGTTCCGACATCGAACGAAAGAGAATGTCAGGCCTGGAAACAAGGGAAAAAAGCCAGTCGGGCCTGGGTGAGGGACTGTATTCTGCCGATCAGACCGAAAAAACCTATCGGCGCCTCGCTGAACTGGCTACGCTGGTGCTGCAGTCATCTTATTCTGTCATCGTGGATGCGACCTTCCTGCAACGCAAGTATCGTGATGTCTTCCGGAGTCTGGCGGAAAAACACAAGCTGCCATTTACTATTGTTCATTGTGTGGCGACGGATAAGGAGCTCGAGCAACGTATCCAGGCCCGCGAGCTGGAGGGCGGAGACCCTTCGGAGGCGACCCTCCATGTATTGAACGCCCAGCGCAGAAACCAGGAGCCGCTGGATTCGGATGAGCAATCATATGCCATACGGCTGGATAGCCAGGATATCAATGATCCGACCGCCAGCTGGAGGCAGGGGATATGAAAACAGGCGGAACCGCCATCTATCAACGTGTGCTCGCTCGCCAAAGATGCGGGGTTATGCTGCGACCAGCGTGCTGTTTGGGATGACAAATACCATGCCCTGGAGTCGGGCAGCTGTGCCGCCATAACCTCATGTCGGTTATGGAAAATAGTTGTTTCTGATGGTTTTCGCGATTATTTTCAAAGTCCCGGAACTCATGCACAGCTCTGCCGGTGTATTAGTCCGTATTTCTCACCACGAAGGACAGCGGGGTTACGAAATCCTCGTCATGCCGGTCGCAGCCGGGGCTCGATGTCGGACTACTTTTAGCAAAACTGTTCTGCTACAATGGTCTGGATTTCTGGCGGACCCGCCGATTAGTCGGCGGATTTCGTGTATTGGGGTGGGCCTATGGCCCATTTTTTATTTGTGGTGTGAGTGAATGGCGCGTGAATCGGCCGAACTCCGCAAGCTGATTGGGCCGGCGGTGACAGCATTGGGGTTTGAGCTGGTTGGTGTGGAATTCATTCACGGCAAGAGCGGCTTGTTGAGGGTATATATCGACCACGAAGACGGGATTGGTGTCGATGACTGCAAGTCGGTGAGCTACCAGGTCAGCGGCCTGCTGGATGTAGAAGATCCGATTCGTGGCCAATACACGCTTGAAGTGTCATCGCCGGGGCTGGACAGGCCGTTGTTTCAGGCGAGTGATTATGAGCGTTTTGCCGGCCATGAGGTCAAGTTGCGCTTGTCCGTGCCGGTAGCAGGGCGACGCAGATTCAAGGGCACCCTGCTTGGCCTGAGAGGCGAGCAGGTTGTGGTAAAGATGGATGATGAGGAACTGGTTGTGTCACTGCATGAAATTGATCAGGCGCGGCTGGTTCCGGATTACGATTCGCATCGCGCGGAGGGTGCGTAATGAGTAAAGAAATACTTTTGGTCGTGGATGCGGTATCCAATGAAAAGGGTGTCAGCAAGGACGTGATCTTCGGTGCTATCGAAGCCGCACTCGCTTCGGCGACCAAGAAGCAGCACGAAGAAGACATTGATGCGCGGGTTACAATCGATCGTGTTACCGGCGAGTTCGACACATTTCGTCGTTGGGACGTGGTCGAGGAGGGTGATGAGTCTGACGAAGACGAAGAGGGCGGTTATCGATTCCCGTCTCGCCAGATACTGCTTGAGGAAGCCCGCAAACGCGATCCTGACATACAGATCGGCGACTCTATCGAAGAACCCATGGCATCGGTTGATTTCGGACGTATCGGCGCCCAGACCGCAAAACAGGTCATTGTTCAAAAAGTGCGGGAAGCCGAACGCGCGCAAGTCGTGGAAGCCTACAAGGATCGGGTCGGTGAACTGATCACCGGTATCGTAAAGCGTGTCGAACGCGGCAATGTTTACCTGGATCTGGGGGGTAATGCTGAAGCCATTATCTTTCGTGAAGAAATGATTCCGCGGGAAGCGGTGCGCCCGGGTGATCGGCTGCGCGGCTACCTGCAGGACGTTCGTTCGGAGCCGCGCGGTCCACAGCTGTTCGTCAGCCGGGTGGCAGCGGAATTTCTGATCGAGTTGTTCAAACTGGAAGTGCCCGAGGTGGGTCAGGATCTGATTGAAATTCTGGGTGCTGCCCGTGATCCGGGGTTGCGTGCCAAGATTGCGGTGTTGTCCAATGATCCGCGTATCGATCCGATTGGTGCCTGTGTCGGTATGCGTGGTTCGCGTGTGCAGACGGTGTCAACCGAACTGGCGGGTGAGCGTGTCGATATTATTTTATGGGACGAAAATCCGGCCCAGTTCGTCATCAACGCCATGTCGCCGGCCGAGGTGATTTCAATCGTTGTTGACGAAGACAAGCACAGCATGGATGTCGCGGTGTCGACAGATCAGCTTTCACAGGCGATCGGACGAGGCGGCCAGAATGTGCGCCTGGCCAGCCAGCTGACCGGCTGGGAACTCAACGTCATGGATGAACAACAGGCTGCCGTAAAATCGGAGGAAGAGACGCAGGTACTGCAGAAGCTGTTTATGGATGACCTCGACGTGGATGAGGAAGTGGCGGTCATCCTGGTTCAGGAGGGTTTTTCCACCGTCGAGGAAATCGCCTATGTTCCGAACAGTGAATTGATGCAGATTGAGGAATTTGAGGAAGACATTGTCGAAGAGCTGCGCGGCCGCGCACGCGATGTATTACTGACACGCGCCATCGTCAACGAGGAAGGTGTTGGCGGTACACAACCTGCGCAGGATCTTTTGGGGATGGAGGGCATGGATGTCGATCTGGCCTTTGCCCTGGCGGCTACCGGGATCGTGACCATGGAAGATCTGGCCGAACAGGCCGTCGATGATCTGATGGATATCGAGGGCATGGACGAAGAACGTGCAGGCACATTGATTATGACCGCCCGTGCACCTTGGTTTGCCGATGAAGAACAAGGCTAGACATCGAGGAGATGCCTTAGGATGACCGACGTTACGATACGACAGTTCGCAGATGTGGTGGGTTTGCCGGTTGATCGCCTTATGGTGCAACTGGATGAAGCCGGCCTGAAGATTTCCGGTGCGGACGACACTATATCCGATACAGAAAAGATGCAGCTTCTGAGTTACCTGCGTAAAAGTCACGGTAAGTCAGACTCGTTGTCGGTATCACAACCGAAAAAAGTTACGCTGAGACGTAAATCTCACACTGAGCTTCGTACCCCGGTAAGCCGTGGCAGCGCGGCGAAAACAGTCAGTGTCGAAGTGCGCAGGAAACGCACCTATGTAAAGCGTGCGGATCTGGTTGCCGAGGAGCAGGAAAGGCTGCAACAAGAGGCCGATGAGAAAGCGAAAATTCTGGCCGAACGTGAAGCCAGTCTGCAGGCGGAAAAGGATGCCTTGCGCCATGCCGAGGAGCAAGCGGCACGTAAAGCTGAAGAGGAGGTCAAGCGCGCAGAAGATGTGAAACGTCGCCAGCAGGAAGAGGCGGCGCGCAAGGCTGATAAAGATCGCAAGAAAGTCGATAAGGATTCGCTGGCTCAGGCTCGTGCAGCACAGGAAGCGCAGCAACAGAAGTCGGAACAGGACCGTAAATCAAAACGCCGTGATAGCGGCGATCAGGCCACTAAATATGGCCGCAAGGAACTGCACGTCGCCAAGGGCAAGGGTGGACGCCGTAAGAAAAAGAGGGCACCCGGGTCGGCTGTGGCTGTCAAGACGTCAGGTGAGCATGGTTTTGAGATGCCCACGGCACCGGTCATCCACGAAGTGGAGATTCCAGAGGCCATTACGGTGTCCGAACTGGCGCAAAAGATGTCCATCAAGGGTGTGGAGCTGGTCAAGTCACTGATGAAGATGGGTGTCATGGCGACGATCAACCAGAGCCTCGACAGGGATACTGCCTCCCTGGTGGTAGAAGAACTGGGTCACATCGCCAAGGCGGCGTCCGATCATGATCTGGAGGCCGAGATAGAACAACTGGCCGCCGGCGAGGTCAGTGGCGAAAAAGTGCCGCGTCCGCCCGTGGTTACCATCATGGGCCACGTTGACCACGGCAAGACTTCCTTGCTCGATTATATTCGCAGCACCCGGGTAGCTGCAGGTGAAGCGGGTGGCATTACCCAGCATATTGGCGCCTATCATGTGGAAACACCCAAGGGCATGATCAGTTTCCTGGATACGCCCGGTCATGCCGCCTTTACCGCCATGCGCGCACGCGGGGCCAAGGTGACGGATATTGTTATCCTGGTCGTCGCCGCCGATGATGGTGCCAAGCCACAGACCATTGAGGCGATACAGCACAGTAAAGCCGCCGAAGTGCCCATGGTGATTGCGGTCAACAAGATCGATAAACCGGAAGCTGATCCCGATCGTGTCAAAACAGAATTGGCACAACAGAACGTGATCCCGGAAGACTGGGGCGGTGATACTCAGTTTATTGAAGTCTCCGCGAAAACCGGGCAGGGTATCGACGATCTGCTGGATGCGGTATTACTGCAGACCGAATTGCTGGAATTGACTGCGGTCGAAGACTGCCCGGCTCAGGGTGTCGTTATCGAATCGACCCTGGATAAAGGCCGTGGTCCGGTGGCCACCGTCCTGATCCAGAATGGGTTATTGCGCAAAGGCGATATATTGATTGCCGGCCAGGAATGGGGTCGTGTGCGGGCCATGTTCGATGAATCCGGAATGGCGATTGAATCGGCAGGACCTTCCATGCCGGTTGTGGTGCTGGGGCTTTCCGGCACACCGTCCGCGGGTGAAGACGCACTGGTTATCAATGACGAACGCAGGGCCCGTGAACTAACCGAGTTCCGCTATCAAAAACAGCGTGAAATCAAGCTGGCGCGTCAGCAGCAGACCAAGCTCGAAGACATGTTTGCAAATATGGGTAAAGGTGAGCAGGCGACCCTGAATATTATTCTCAAGGCCGACGTGCAGGGCAGCGTGGAAGCGCTGCGTGATTCACTGAGCAACATTGACGCTGATGAAGTATCCGTCAAGATCGTTTCCTCGGGTGTCGGTGGTTTTAATGAAACCGATGCCAATCTGGCGGTAGCCTCCAATGCCATTATGATCGGCTTCAATATTCGTGCCGATGCGGCAGCGCGTCGTGTTATCGAAGAACACGATATCGAGCTGCGCTACTACAGTGTGATATACAATGCGATCGATTATGTAAAAGCGGTGTTGTCCGGCATGCTGTCACCGGAGATCACTGAAAACATTATTGGCATGGCTGAAGTGCGGGATGTCTTCAGGGCACCAAAGATCGGTGCCATTGCCGGCTGTATGGTGGTCGAAGGCGTGGTACGGCGCAGTGCTCCGATTCGTGTGTTGCGTGATAATGTCGTTATCTTTGAAGGTGAGTTGGAATCCTTGCGTCGTTTCAAGGATGACGTCAACGAAGTCCGCAACGGTATGGAATGCGGTATCGGTGTGAGGGGCTATAACGATGTCAAGGTTGGCGACCATATCGAGGTCTTTGAACGGATAGAAACAGCGCGGACGGTGGAATGATCCGGCCGATGTTGCCTGCCTAGTTTATTCAGGTTCAGCGGTCTTTCTTTTATGCCTCGAGACTTCTCAAGAACGCGCCGGGTTGGCGAACAGCTTCAGCGTGAACTGGCAACGCTCATTCGGGATGAAGTAGACGATCCACGACTCGGTATGGTCAGTGTCTCCGCAGTGGAGGTCTCGCGTGATTTGTCACACGCAAAGGTGTTTTTTTCCACGCTGGGTGAAGCGTCGGAAGCCGACGCATCCCTGCAGGTACTACAGGGTGCGTCAGTCTATCTGAGAAAATTGCTGGGTCAGCGGCTGCATCTACGTCACGTGCCGCAACTGCATTTCAAACAGGACCATTCCCTGGAGGAAGGGTCTCGATTAAGCGCCTTGATTGATGCCGCTATGCGCGGCGATCGTGACGATTCTGATTAGGGTCGCGGAAATATATAATTATTTCTTTCAGCGGCTCTTAGTGTGAGGTAAACAAGGATTATGGGGCGACGGCACGTTAGAGGTCGAGACGTCAACGGTATTTTGTTGCTGGACAAGCCATCGGGTATTACATCCAATGATGCCCTGCAGCAAGTGAAACGGCTTTATTTCGCTAAAAAGGCCGGACATACGGGAAGTCTGGATCCATTGGCTTCCGGCGTGTTGCCGATCTGTATGGGTGAGGCCACCAAGGTTTCCGCCTTTCTGCTGGATTCCGATAAACGCTATCAGGTGCGTTGCCAGCTGGGTGTTCGAACTGCGACCGCTGATGCAGAGGGCGAGGTGCTGGAAACCAGGCCGGTGGGCGTCTACAGCCGGCAACGGCTGGAGACCGTATTGGAGGAGTTTCGTGGCAGTATTGAACAGATTCCACCCATGTATTCGGCGCTTAAACATCAGGGGCAGCGCCTGTACACGCTGGCGCGCCAGGGTATTGAAGTGGAACGCGAGCCGCGACCGGTGGAAATCTATGAGCTGACTGTGACCGACCAGGTCGACGACTGGCTCGATATCAGTGTGCACTGCTCGAAAGGCACCTACGTCCGTACACTTGCTGAGGATATCGGCGACAGGCTCGGCTGCGGTGCCCACGTATCTGCTCTCAGACGCACCGCCGTGGGGCCGTATGGCGACGATAAGCTGGTTGGCCTGGACATGCTCAGGGAGTTGAAAGAAAAGGATATGCCTGCCATGGATGAGCTGCTGCTGCCCATCGAATCGGCGCTAAGCCAGTGGCCTGATGTCGATTTATCCACTGATGCAGCCTTTTACCTGCAGCAGGGGCAGCCTGTGCTGGTGCCGCATGCACCCACCAGCGGCTGGGTTCGTCTCTATGAGGGCAACCGCAGCTTTCTCGGCATGGGGGAGATTCTGGACGATGGGCGGGTGGCTCCCAGAAGGCTGATGAAAAGTGCCTGATCTATTCTGTCACGGAAGACACGGAAATACCGATATTTTCCTGCCATTGCTTGTCTGGATGCCGTGTTTTCCGTGGCTAAGCTATTGATGCAGCAGGGGTAGGCGGTTAGAATACCCGGCCTTCGTCTGGCCTGTTCGCTGGATGTGTTTTTTGGAACGATTTTGGAGTTAAACATGGCTTTATCAACCGAACAGAAACAACAGATTGTAAGTGATTATCAACGCTCCCAGGGTGATACCGGTTCGCCTGAAGTGCAGGTGGCGTTGCTGACCGCGAATATTCAGGAACTGACACCGCATTTTCAGGAGCACAAGCATGACCATCATTCCCGTCAGGGCCTGCTGCGCATGGTCAGTAACCGTCGTAAGTTGCTTGATTACCTCAAAGGCAAAGACGTGAGCCGTTATCAGGATCTGATTGCTCGTCTGGGTCTGCGTCGCTAATCGAACTCAGTTTATAAACTAACCGTTGTAGCTAGCAGTGAGGATTAACCAGTGAACTCCATTAAAAAATCGTTCCAGTACGGTAGCCATACCGTCACCTTCGAAACCGGTGAAATCGCCCGCCAAGCCTCGGGGGCAGTCGTGGTCAGCATGGGTGATACCATCGTATTTGTCACTGTGGTCGGTTTGAAACGCGGCTCTGAAGGGAGGGATTTCTTCCCGCTTACCGTCGACTATCAGGAGCGCACCTATGCCGCCGGCCACATTCCAGGCGGTTTTTTTCGGCGTGAAGGCCGGCCCAGCGAAAGCGAAACACTGCTCTGTCGTTTGATCGATCGTCCCATTCGGCCGCTGTTCCCCAAGGGTTTCACTAACGAAGTTCAGATTATCGCTACGGTGACGTCGCTGGATCCCGAAATCAATCCGGATATCCCCGCCTTGCTGGGTGCATCGGCGGCCTGTTCGATTTCCGGTCTGCCATTCAAGGGGCCGGTGGGTGCGGCACGCGTTGGTTACATCGACGGTGAGTATGTGTTGAATCCGGATAGTGGACAGCTGGAAACGTCAGATCTAAATCTGGTGGTGGCAGGTACAGCCAAAGCGGTATTGATGGTTGAGTCCGAAGCCAGGGAGCTTCCGGAAGACGTCATGCTCGGTTCCGTGGTTTTCGGCCACCAGCAGATGCAGGCTGCGATTACCGCGATCAATGAGCTGGCCGCAGAAGTGAATGCACCGGTCTGGGAGTGGCAAGCTGCGGTGAGCAACGAAGATCTGGCCAAAGCGGTGGCCGATGCCAGCGCAAGCGTTTTCGGCGAGGCCTACCAGATTGCCGACAAACAGGAGCGTTATCTACGTCTGAGCGCCATACGTGCTGAAACCAGTGACAAGCTGGTCAGTGATGAAGACGGTGGCCCCAGCGCGGAAGACGTTCGTGGTGCGATGGATAAGCTGCAGAAGACTATCGTTCGCAGCCGCATTATCGAAGGCAAGCCCCGCATTGACGGCCGCGATACCAGGACGGTTCGCCCAATTGCAATTCGCACCGGTGTGCTGCCGAGAACCCACGGCTCCGCATTGTTCACCCGTGGTGAAACCCAGGCCCTGGTTGTGACAACACTGGGCACCGAGCGTGATGCACAGATCATCGATGCGTTGCAGGGTTCATACCGCGAAAGGTTTATGTTGCACTACAATTTCCCGCCTTACTGTGTCGGCGAAACCGGTCGTGTCGGAAGTCCAAAACGCCGGGAAATCGGTCACGGCCGTCTGGCTAAACGCGGTGTTCTCGCAGTCATGCCCAGTGTCGAAGAGTTCCCGTACACTATTCGCGTGGTATCGGAAATCACCGAGTCCAACGGCTCCAGCTCCATGGCCAGTGTTTGTGGCAGCAGTCTATCCATGATGGATGCAGGTGTGCCGCTGTCAGCACCCGTTGCCGGTGTCGCTATGGGTCTGATCAAGGAGGGCGATAATTACGCCGTTCTGACCGATATCCTGGGAGATGAAGACCACCTGGGCGACATGGACTTCAAGGTTGCCGGTACGGAAAAAGGTGTAAATGCCCTGCAGATGGATATCAAGATCGATGGCATTACCAATGAAATCATGGAGACCGCTCTGGCGCAGGCCCACGAAGCGCGTCTGCATATACTTGGCGAGATGAACAAGGCGATCAACGCGCCGCGTGAAGACATGTCAGAGTATGCCCCCCGCTACATCACCATGAAGATCAACCCGGATCGCATCCGCGACGTGATCGGCAAGGGTGGCGCGACCATCCGCGCATTGACCGAAGAAACCGGTGCCAGTATCGATATCGATGACAGCGGTATCGTAAAGATTGCTTCCGTCGATCAGGCAGCCGGTGAAGAGTGCCGTCGCCGCATCGAACAGCTGACCGCCGACGTCGAGGTTGGATCTGTC
>JAUXDG010000080.1 GCA_030618475.1 Gammaproteobacteria bacterium
CGTGCCACCGGCACGAACAAGATTGCCGTCACCAGCATTAGCAGTGTAAAAAATTCGTAGTACTCGGCACCGGCCAGCTTACTGCTGCCGTCCTCCTGCTGGATAAAGAAATTCACCGCACTGGTAAACAGGTTTCCGGCCGCGATCGACATCAACACACCCGGTACGGCGAACGCCACAGATGCTCCATAGTTTTCCATCAACCAGGGTGTCGCCAGCATCGACCCAAAAGCCCCCAGATTGATGGAGAAATAAAACCAGCTGAATACGCGAGACAGAAGGGACTCATTGCTCCTGCCAAACTGGTCGCCGACATGCGCTGAAACACAGGGCTTGATACCGCCCGCCCCCAGTGCAATCAAGCCGAGCCCTATCGCCAGCCCCACACGGGTATGGTCGATAGCCAGGGCTAAATGGCCCAGGCAGTAGACCAGGGAGAGGAGAATAATGGTGCGATACTTGCCCAGGATCCCGTCGGAGAGCAAGGCACCCAGTAGCGGCGTGAAATACACCGCCGAGACAAACAAATGAAACCAGCCTTTCGCTTCTGCCTGCCCCATCGTATCCGGCGTCCCGTCGGGGATCAGCAGATACTGCGTCATGAACACCACCAGAATGGCGCGCATACCGTAGAAACTGAAACGTTCGGCGCCTTCATTAGCGATAATAAAAGGGATACCTGTCGGTAGACGGGATGTCGCAACGGGTGCGCTACGATAGACAGGTCTGCTCATATTATTAAAGTGGGCGGAAGTCAGCCTGCATAAGGGCCGCGGATAGTGAACAATACCAGTTTAACCAGCTGATTTGATAGTTTTCTGATGGCACTAGGAGCCTGTCTCATCGACAGGCTCCTGGCACTCCTTCAAGGCGTGCCAGGGTCACAGTTTACCAGCCTGTTCGCCACTAAACGTCATCCACTGCGCAAGCGTTGTTCCCTGACGTCTGTCGCGGCCAAGCGGCCGTTTTAAAAGACCTTTGGCCACACTGTCAGATGAAGCCCCGGACAGGCTACATGGAGGACTGCATACCTGCCTTGTCATCTTCGGCCAGCGCGGCATGAGCGGCCGCAAGGCGCGCAATAGGAACCCGTGGACCGGAACAGGAGACGTAACTCAGACCGATGCCGTGACAGAAATGAATCGAAGCAGGGTGCCCGCCGTGCTCGCCACAGATACCCACCTTCATATCCGGGCGGATTTCCCGGCCCCAGCCGACAGCCAGTTCCATCAGTTTTCCCACCCCTTTGACATCCAGCACCTCGAAGGGGTTGTCCTGCAGAATGCCTCTTTCGTTATACATGGGTAAGAACTTGTTCTCGGCATCCTCCCGGGAAAAGGAGAACGTGGCCTGCGTCAGGTCGTTGGTACCGAAGGAAAAGAACTCGGCCTCTTCGGCAAGATTGCCCGCACGCATACAGGAACGCACCACTTCCAGCATGGAACCGAATTTGTAGTCAACATTTATGCCGTACTTGGCCTCTACCACCGTGTGCACTGCGTCGGCGTAACTCTTGACCCGATTCAGTTCCTGGGCTGTACAGACCTGTGGCACCATGATTTCAGGGTGGACATCAAAACCCTCCTTGACGCACTCGGCAGCCGCTTCCAGCACCGCACTGATCTGCATGGAGTAGATTTCCGGAAAGGAAATACCGAGACGCACACCACGGTGCCCCAGCATCGGGTTGACCTCGTGCAGGACGCGCACCTTTTTCAACATGGCTTCCTTTCTGTCGATGGCTTCGTCCACCAGGCGCGGGTCGGTCAGACACGCAACGTTCGGTTGCTGCCCCTCCTCCTCCCGATACATCACTGCCACTGCCTCGGACAGCACGTTCATACCCAGCACGGTATCCTTGAGGTGGCTCAATTGTTCCAGTTCAGCCACCAGCTGTTGTTCGCTGGGCAGGAACTCATGAATAGGCGGATCGAGCAGGCGGATGGTCACCGGCCGTGGTGCCATGACTTTGAAAATCCCCTTGAAATCATCGCGCTGAATCGGCAACAGCTTGTCCAGCGCCGCCTGCCGGTCCTCGGTTGTGTCGGCCACGATCATTTCGATAACCACCGGCAAGCGGTCTTTTGAGTTGAACATGCGTTCGGTACGGCACAGACCGATACCCATAGCGCCATACTTGAGCGCGCGTTCGGCATCGTTCGGCGTATCGGCATTGGCCAACACCTTGAGCCTGGCGGTTTCGTCGGCCCACTGCAGCAGAGTCTCCAGTTCCGAGGTGAAATCGGCTTCTATCATGGCCACTTCACCGAGGTAGACATCGCCCGTCGTACCATCGATGGTGATCAGATCGCCCTCACTGATGGCGTGATCACCTATGAACGCCTTGCGCATTTGAACATCGACATGGATACCCTCTGCACCTGCCACACAGGGTTTACCCATGCCGCGGGCAACCACCGCCGCGTGGGATGTCTTGCCGCCGCGCGCGGTAAGGATACCCTGTGAAGCAAAGAAGCCATGGATATCCTCGGGTTTGGTCTCTTCACGCACCAGGATGACGCGATGTCCACCACGGCCCTGTTGCTCCGCACGGTCAGCGTCGAACACCGCGTGGCCAACCGCGGCACCCGGTGAGGCCGACAAACCACGCGCCACCGGAGCCGAACTGGAGGCCGGATCAAGGCGTGGAAACAGCAGTTGCTCCAGCATCTCGGGCGGGATACGCAACAACGCCTGATCCTTGTTGATCAATCCATCACGCACCATATCCACCGAGGTACGTACCAGCGCCGCGGTATTCATCTTGCCGTTGCGCGTCTGCAGGCAATAAAAACGCCCGTTTTCAATGGTAAATTCGAAGTCCTGCACTTCCTTGTAGTGGGACTCCAGCCGGTCGCGCAATTCCTGCAACTCCCGGTACATATCCGGCATTTCTGCCTGCAGTTCGTCGATCGGCCTGGGGGTACGGATACCAGCGACAACATCCTCGCCCTGTGCATTGACCAGGTATTCACCGAACAGATCGTTGACACCGGTATCAGGGTAACGGGTAAAGCCCACACCGGTTGCACAATCATCGCCCAGGTTGCCAAACACCATGGTTACCACGTTGACCGCGGTGCCATTGGCCATCTCCAGGGTAATATTGAACTCACGCCGGTAGTCCACCGCGCGTTTGCCCCCCCAGGATTTGAACACCGCCTTGATGGCGATCTCCAGCTGCTCCAACGGATCGTCCGGGAACGATTGACCACTCACCTGTTCCACCACATCCAGGAAGCGGTCGGAAATTTCGTGCAGATCGCGGGCGCTCAGCGCCATATCTTCCTTGACCCCGGCCTTCTCCTTGACGGCTTCGAATTCGGCATCGAATGCCTCATCCGGCACGCCCAACGCCACCTTGCCGAACAACTGTATGAAGCGGCGATAGGCGTCCCAGCCGAAACGCTCGTTGCTGGTCTGTGCGATGAGTGCCTTCAGGGTGTCAATGTTGAGCCCGAGATTGAGGATGGTATCCATCATGCCCGGCATGGACATGGCCGACCCGGAACGCACGGATACCAGCAAAGGATTCTCACTGCCGCCAAAGGTCTTGCCGGTTTTTTCTTCCAACGCCCTCATGTCCTCACGCACTTCATCCATCAAGCCCATCGGCAGATCGTGCGCGGCACTATCGAGGTAAGACAGGCAGGCCTGCGTCGAAATAACAAAACCGGGAGGGACATTGAGACCGATCTGGGTCATCTCGCAAAGGTTGGCACCCTTGCCACCCAGCAGCATCTTGTCTTTACCGTCGCCCGCTTCGAATGCGAACACATACTTACTGGAACTGCTCATCTAGCCTCTCCTAACTATAGAATTTTTTACTGAAATCGCCTGCGAAAAAGCGCTACTACAGCACTGCCGGAAAACGCCGTTGATAATAACAGGATTCCAGTACAGGCTGGCGAACTTAGGGCTCGCTTCAAAATTAATTTCTACGCGAGCCCTAAGCGGGACTGAGAATGATTTCATTGCATTCCGAGTCGATGAGCCGCTCCTTGGCAGGACGTTGCATCTTTTTTATCGCTGCCTCGCGTCGACTCGCGGTACTGCGACTGTGGCCACTTTCAAGATAGACCAGCCGTTTCGGACGACGGGCACGAAAGTACTTGGCTCCACGCTGACTGGCATGTTGCAACACACGCCGATCAACGTCATTGCTTATCCCTGTGTACAGGGTGTTATCGCTGCACAGAATGATGTAGACCTGCCAGTTCATTCGCCGGTGGTTCGATAAATCGCCGAACCACAGCGCCGACATAGATACCTCGACTGTCCACGCTGGATTTTGTTATGCCGACAGCTACTGAGCTGATGCGTGCTGCACTCACAGCAATAACTGAAACGCCGCTGGCGCCGCACAGGCACACCGCTCAGGTCGTAACTGGCCGTCACACGCGGGTCGGCGCCCAATGACCGCATTACCGCCTTCCATTCCGCACCATGGGGTCGAATATTGCGCAATCCGTACAAGCGGTCCGTCACGTAATGTGCCACTTCGTGTGGCACAGTGACAGCCAGGTTATTTGCATAATACTTGGCAAAAATATACGGGTTGTAGCGAATGACACGTTCCCCGCCGCGAACCCGGTACATACCGGCAGCACTGCCGGTCAAATCGAATGTCACAGCAACGGACTCCAGCGAAAACTGGAACATCTGTCCAGCCTGCTGAAGACAGTCCACGGTTGCACGACGCACCTGCTCGTGCTGTTGCTCATCGAGAGGCTGAATGATCACCGGAAGATCAGCACTATACTATCGAGCCAGCGCTGACGTTGCTTACCGGGTCAACTGGTAAAACTGCCGATTCAGATAATCGGTGATATCATCAACCTCCTCGTCACCCCAGCCCAGTCCGGTGTGAATACTCCATGCCATCACCCGCTTGCGGAGTACATTGAGCGAGGTTACATGCCGCCCATCGCGCGTATGGGCCCAGCTTTCATGACACTCCATGCAATGATTCTCATACAGTGCCTGACCACGGTCGAACTCGGCCAGGCTCGCCGGCGAAGAAAAAGCCAGCCCAACGCATACGCTCGCTACGATACCAGGAATCTTCTTCTGCCGTGACAAAACTGCCATTGATCTGCTCTCCCTATCCAACAAAGCGTCAACACCGCCCGTGTTATTGTAGTAGAAATCAATGTCCGAACCCATCCCGGATTCATGGGCACGATACTTTCAGCACTGCCTCTGGAATCACATAACCGGCACCCTGCATAGCAAAGAGGATACTCTCTACTGTGGTCTCCACGTCAAAACGATCCGAATTCAGCACCAGATCGTAAAAACCAGCAGCCTCGATGTCGACATCATAGAGTTCACGGATATACTCGGATCGTTCCCCGTCAACTTCCAGCACACGCTGGCGGGCAGCTGCGATGCTCAGATGTTCCCTTGCCGCGATCCGCTCCGCGCAACGAGGCAAGGTACCGACAATCCGGACACGGAAAGCCCTCTCCGGCCCCAGAATCAGATGAGCGCCGCGACCAACGATGACGCCGCCGTTCCGGGAGATGCCCAGCACAACCTTGACCAGGTGATGGAAGTACTGTTCACGGGAGAATTTTTTACCGTTGATGAAGCCATGCCACCAGTCGCCTTTAATCCGTTTAACATGCTCATCCAGTGTTTTGACCAGATCGACATCAACATTGGCGCGACGTGCAACCCCCTGAAGAATTTCGCGGTCACAGCAGCGTACCCCCAGGCGGTCGGCGAGAAGCTGCGCAACCACCTTACCCTGCGCCCCATAGTTGCGGGAAACGGTGACGACATGGGTATGCCGTTTCTGTTCGGCAGACTCATTGCTGTTCTTGCGGTCGGCCATCACCGCAGCGCCGACCAGCGCCTCGACCAGTCGTTCCACGTTGCATTTCATAGCCATTATTATGACAGCCTGTGGCCCTATAACAACGCCTGCTGCTTTCCAGCGTACCCGCTTTATTCCCGTCTGTTTGCTCCGGATTGACCTGCATCAACGCCATATTGCTGTTTATCTGATAAAAAACGGTTTTTATCCGCGGCAAGGACAGGCTCATGACAACAATTCACTCAGACGCAGAGTTCAAAGCAGCTCTTTCCAGACTGCCACTGGATCAGCAACGGCGTGTTGGAAAGCTCTTTGTGGAAAATGTTATCGATCTATCCGATAACCCCAAGGTTAAACAGGCTATCAATATCGCCGACAAGGATGATCTTTCAGCTGCTGAAATTGCTGAAGGCTTTAAAATAGCCAAAGTGGCGGCGATAGACAGTTATACCTTGTGTGGGCGCGACGCAGACTGGCTGGGGCAGGCCAGTCATTTTGTTGCCAGCGCGGCTGCCATGTGCCTGACACCCGAGGATCAGGTGGCACAGTGTGGGGATCTGGCGTGGTCAACAGCAATGAATGCCCGCATGGCGAAGGTCTGCGAGACGATTGCCCATGGGCAAGGCGCAGACGATCAGGAAGCCGAAAGACAATACGCTATCCTGGAAACATTCCAGGAGCCTGTCCGAGAATAGCCTGCTAGCGACTACCTGGGACATGGCTTGAAAAAGCCCTTATCACTGAGTGCCTCCACGCATTGCTGCTCGGTTGGATTTCCCGTCAGGCCCTGCCCCCCGCGTTGGTCGGCAGATATTTCCCGGAACATTTGCAACAATTGTTGTGCGGCATGGCAGGCCGTCTGACCACTGCAGGCACCCTGCAGACCGCAGACCTTACCGACCAACAGCTCACACGCCGAAGGCGAGCGGTGACCGGCGACTTCACCCGTCTGCCCCGGCGACAAGACGGCCTGACCCGGCATGGGTTTCTGGCCACAGCTGACAAAGAATGCCTTGTCCTGGCCAGCCTCCTGGCACTGCCCGCTGGAGTGGGTCATGTAGTTGGGACTGTCGTTTGCTTTGCGCTCCTGTTGCTCCATCTCGAGCAGTTGCCGCGCCGGTTCGCAGGCCTTTACACTGCTGCACTCCTGGCTCAGGCCGCACACCCGGCGCACCAGCCGCTCACAGGGGGAATAGCCGACAATCGGAACACCGATCCATTGCTCGGCCCTGGGCCGTTCCGCTTGATCGGGGAGCTGGCGGGAACCCAGAATGGCTGCATTGGGAACCGCCTGCCCGGAATGGATAATGAGTGTAGAACCATCCTGCAGCCTGTGCGCACCATCCCAGAGTTGCGTCTCCACTCCGCCCCTGAGGACGGTCGCCCGGTTGGTGCGTGGATCAACCCTGACCTCGCCGCCACCCACCAGCGGAGCCGACCATCCGGCCGCCTGCGACGTCACTGTAAACAACAGACAGAAAGCCAATGTCATGAAGACGATCAAACGATGAATTATTGACATTTCCAGGCACTCCAAGTCGTTTAATTGAGAGTGTAGCAAGCCCACTACCCGTTCAGCACCTGAAATTTTTGTGAAAAAGTGGTAACGTGTTGATAGTGTTGTCAGTTTCATTGCAATAACCGAGGTAGCATGGCATGTATTCCGTGGGCGAACTGAAAAAACAGAATGAAGATATTTCTGAATTATGCGACGTATTGTCGGTACTTATTGAACACAGGTCACTGCACAACAACAGCTACGTCTGCGAACTCATGGCGCGCTTCAGGGAGAAGGTGTGGACGCACCTGGTATTCGAGGACAACACCATCTACGCAGAGCTTACCCGCCACAATGACAAATCGATCAGTGCCACCGCCCGCGGCTTTCACGACAGCGCCAGGGAAATCAGGAGCTGTTTTTCACACTATGTAAGGCACTGGTGTAAACCTGCTGTCGATAATGCTGACCACGATGCACTGCTGAAGGAGAGCAATGAGCTTTTCCGCCTGGTCAAAGAGCGGATTCATTACGAAAACGCGCACATGTTTCCGATGATCGAGGAGCAGCATTAATAGCTGCCAATAAAGCGCCCCAATTCCTGTTCGTATCGAGGCTGACTTTGCAGAAAGCCGCCGTTGTGGCCACCCTGCATTTTCACGAATACCTTTGGCTCACCGGCAGCCTGAAAAACTTTTTCGCCCAGGTAAAACGGGATGATGTCATCCTCCGGACTGTGCAGTACCAGTACCGGGCAGGCCACGCCTTTGAGGTATTCCGCCGTATCAAAGCCATAACGCAGCACGATGAACCGTGACAGAATCGGGAACAGGGATCCGGCGACGTCTCTTGCGGAACTGAAAGTTGACTCCAGAATCACGCCCCCGGCCTGCACCTGCGAAGCCAGATTGGCAGCCACAACGCCACCCAGGGAACGCCCGAACAGAATGATATCTTCGCCGTCGAAACCCCGTGTCCCAATCAGGTAATGCCAGGCAGCGGCGGCGTCCTGATAGAGTCCGCGTTCACTGGGTTCACCCTGGCTCTGGCCATAGCCACGATAGTCGAAAATCAGCACGTTCAATCCAAGCCGGTGAAATACCGCGATCGATTCACCACGATGCGAGATATTGCCGGCATTACCGTGCAGAAACAGCAGCACCCGGTCCGATCCCTGACGCGGAATATACCAGCCATGCAACTTGACGCCGTCCTCAGTAGTCAGAAAAACATCTTCATACTCCAGGCCCCAGCTTGCCGGCGTGGCGCTGAGCAGGCGGTCCGGATAGAAGGTCATGCCAGCTTGCTGCAGATACATCCAGCCGTTCAGGACGAACAGGCCAATGAGTATCGCAGTAAGGCTGCCAGCTATATTTCCGTTCACCCAGCCACGCCTCTCCCGGTAAGCAAAATCGGTATGCTGCCTTTATACTACACCGGCAACTGCAGCGATCAATATCCGCGAGTGAACTATCCGTTCAATCACAGGCGTGGCGGTGTGATGTATGCCAGTAACAATGGGAACGTGCTATCTTTGACGTCTTCTCATGTACGCCGGATCAGATGGACCGGCACAGGGGCAAGTCGATGAATCGATTCAACATCCCGGCCATTATCAAGTTTGCAGTCGGTATATTGCTGGTGCAGGGAGCGACTGTGCTGCTGGTATTTACGGCATTGCAAGCCAACCTCAGGGAAACCTGGCTGCTGATGCTATGCCTCGCGCTGCTGATCGGGTTACTTGCAGCGCTCTGGTTCTCCTCGATTGCCAGCCACTGCAACCAGCAGACACTCGCCAGGGCCAGTGAAAAGTTCAACAAGGAGCGTGAACGGATACGCAGGCAGAGTGAAAAAGCGAAAACCAAAGAGATCAAGGACAGTCACCGCCAGCTTTTGCGTGAGACCAGGCGCGTGCAAAGCCGTTCCAGTGTAAAGCTCGGTGCCGCCCTGGCGGGACTGGCAACCGTGGGCATCGCTCTGTTTTTTACCCAGTTCATGACGCTGGGACTGCTTGCCCTGACCTTGACCGGCGGCGCACTGGTCGGTTACGGCGTGCGGGCGAGTCAGAACCATCTGCCCGGAAAACGTAAAACAATCACCGGGGTCACTATCGAGAAGATGGCAGACGCTGATAAAGCGAAAATACTCCTGCCACCGGCCAAAGAGACGCAGCGCAAGAGTCCCTGGTGAACGTGCACGCAAGTTAGGGCCATTTGTTTCCGCGGCCCTTAGCCGAGCAACCATCGATACCAGAGGGGCAATGTCACCAGGCTCAATACCGTGGTCACCGTCACGGTGGTGGCATACAGACCCACGTCCAGCTTATAACGATCACAGAAGACGATGCCGAGCACCATACTGGGCATGGCAGCCTCCATCACCACCGCTGCGCGCAATTCACCGGACAGACCAATGACTGAAGCAAACAGGGCGACCAGGGCAGGAATCAACAATAGACGCAACAACAGCACTGGGACCACCGTTGGTAAATTACGCCACTGGGTACGATTCCACTCCAGACTCAAACCCAGGGAGAATAACATCAGCGGCACAACACCGCGTTCCAGCATCCCCAGCACACCGGTCAACAGGGTGTACCTCTCTACGTCGAGCAGATTAAGTGACACCGCCAGAAACGCCGCCCACAAGGCGGGAATACGCAATAACTCACGCGTCATGTTGTGCACACCGGCCGCCGCTGTGCCATAACGGGCGGCGATCAGCACACCTAGCGTAAACAACAGCGGTGTACAGGCAAACAAATCGAACTGTATTGCCACGCTTCGCGCCCAGGGACCGAAGGTGGCTTCCAGCACAGGCAAACCAAAATAGGTCACGTTAGGAAAAGCGGCCGCCAGAATCACCGCCCCCCTCACCGCCGGCCGCGCTTTGCAGACCCGACAGACCAGCGAACTCAATAGAAAACCGGCAAAAACAGCAAAGGCAGCTGATAATGCGATAAAAAAGCTGGTATTGCCCAGTTCCGCTTCCCATAACACGGATAACACCAACGCCGGCAGCAACAGGTAGTAAACCAGCGATGTCAGAACCTTGCGGGTCTGAACGGGTTCCAGACCCGCCGGCTTCAACCAGCGCCAGCCGATACCACAAAGGATCAGACCGGCCATTTGCACGAGTACTTCCAGCATCATTCAACCGTTGTTTAAGACTCCGGACTACACCACCACTATTCTCATCCCGATGTTATTGGAATTTTCCTGACTGAGCCATTACTCACGATATCGCGCCGAAGGACGGCGCTCCTGCGCTTTCGGTTATTTTATTATCGGTTTTAAAATACGCCGCCTGAAACTGGTATCTTATGCGCACCAATTGCAGCTTCAGAGGCATTAAGCGCATGGGACGT
>JAUXDG010000032.1 GCA_030618475.1 Gammaproteobacteria bacterium
TCGGGCCAATGGTGTTTGGGATAGCGGCCCTTGAGTTCTTTCTTCACCTCATGATAGCTGCCCTGCCAGAAGGCGGCGAGATCCTGCGTTATCTGCACGGGCCGGCGTGCCGGTGACAGCAGGTGCAACAATACGGCAACCCGACCGCCGGCAACGCGCGGTGTATCGCTGAGACCGAACATTTCCTGCAGGCGTACCGCGAGCACCGGTGTTTCATGGCTGTAATCGATACGAACCCTGGTGCCGCTGGGCACGGTCAGATGGGTAGGTGCCAGTTCATCGAGCTGTTTCTGTTTCACCCAGGGCAGTTGTGCCAGTAGCACGGCGCGCAGTTCCAGCCGTTTCAGGTGTGCCAGACGAGTCATGCCGTGCAGATACGGTGACAAGCAGTCATCCAGGCTGGACATGAGTCTGGCATCACTGACATCGGGCCAGTCGTGCGGTGCCAGGCGATGCAAAAAACCGATTCTGGCCTGCAGCTGGCGCGCAGCGTCACTCCATGGCAGACAGGCCGGCGCATGGCGGCGTATGCCATCGAGCATGGCAGACTGCACTGCCTCTGGATCAGCATCCGGCCAGGCGTCGTCCCGCAGCACCAGCTCACCCAGCCGCTGCTGACGGCGTGCCCGTACGCACTGTTCCCGTTCGTCCCAGCTCACGAACGACTGTTCGTGGATAAGGTCGCCGTGATACTCCAGCAGGTGCTCGCGATGCATGCCGGCGGCAAGAAATATGCGCGCCTCGCCCTTGCCATCAAGATTGGCGGCGACGAGAGTGTCAGCGGCGGCCAATGGTTCCGCTTCACCAAACACGGCGCCATGGCCGTTGCTCAGTAAAAAGCGGTTATCCGAACCCTGGCGGCGCTGTGCGATGCGATCGGGATAGGCGAATGCCAACAGCACACCGGCCATGGGCAGATCCGCATGATCCGCTGGTGATGCGTCGCAATGAAGCTGACGCTGCCATTGGCGCGCCGTATCACGGATCTGCCTGAGCAGGCCACGATTGGCATCACGGGCTTCTCCGATGCCACGCAACAGCTCCAGGCGCAGGACGATATCCGCATCGTGCGGCTGCGCACCGCGCAGCGGGTCGCGTTCACCCAGCAGCGCCGCCAGTTCGCAGGCCAGGCTGCCGTAGCCCAGTTCCCTGCCACGCAGCATCATGTGAGCCAGACGCGGGTGCGCGCCCAGTTGCAACATGGCACGACCCTGCGCCGTGAGGCGGGCTGCCTCATCCAGTCCGCCCAGTTTCCGCAACAGATCCGTCGCCTGTGCGATGTGAGCTGGTGGCGGCACATCCAGCCACTCAAGTTGTGAGACATCGCGCACCCCCCAGTGCGCCAGTTCCAGAACCAGCGCTGTCAAATCGGCTTGCAGAATCTCCGGCGGGCTGTGCGCCAGCAGATGCAGGTGCTCCGGCCATAAGCGGTAACACACTCCGGCTTGCAGGCGGCCGGCGCGGCCGCAACGTTGATCGGCCGCCGCCTGTGACACCGGCAGCGTCACCAGACGGGTCAGACCGCTGTTCGGATCAAAGCGCTGCAGTCGCATCAAACCCGCATCGATCACCACGCGAATGCCTTCGATGGTCAGACTGGTCTCGGCGATGGCGGTGGCCAACACCACTTTGCGTTTTCCCTCGGTCGCGGGCTGGATGGCGGTATCCTGAGCCAGCGCATCGAGTTGGCCGTGCAAAGGGGCGAGGATAACATCGTCACCTGGGTCCGCCGACCTCAGCGCCGCATGCAGCTGGCGGATCTCGCCCACACCGGGCAGGAAAACCAGTACACTGCCGGCCTCCTCACGCAACACAGTCAACACCGCCCGCAGCACATCCTCTGCAAAAGCCCGGCGCTGGCGCGCAAACTGCGTACGGGTTGGCCGGTAGCGGGTGTCCACCGGATAAATGCGGCCCTCGCTGGTGAGGATCGGTGCGTCGCCGAGCAGTCGCGCCAGCGCAGCACCATCGAGAGTTGCGGACATTGCGACAAGGCGCAGATCCTCACGCAAGGCAGCCTGGCTGTCCAGGCACAATGCCAGACCGAGGTCGGCCTGCAGACTGCGCTCGTGGAATTCGTCGAACAGTACCAGGCCAACCGCATCGAGCGCCGGGTCTTCCTGCAACAGTCGCGTCAGCACACCCTCGGTGATAACTTCAATGCGCGTCGACGCTCCAACCCTGGTATCCAGCCGAACACGATACCCCACCGTCTCACCAACTTGCTCTCCCAGGCAGTGCGCCATGAAGCGCGCAGCGGCGCGCGCCGCCAGGCGCCGCGGTTCCAGCATGACGATCTTTTTATTGCGCAGCCATTCAGCATCCAGCAGAGCCAGCGGTACACGCGTGGTCTTACCGGCACCGGGCGGCGCCTGTAACACCGCGTTGCGGTGACTGGCGAGGGTGTGCCGCAAATCCGGCAGCACAGTGTCGATCGGGAGTGAGGATGCGATTTTCAAATGCACTCAGGTTCTTTCGATTTTAGCGATCTGGTTTGTTCCCCAATTCCAGCTTTTCACCACCTTTTTATCGGACAAAGGCAACACCTGGAATGCCAAGCCGGGAAGTTCCAATATGGCACAGCTATGGTTGAATTTTGTGCTGCCTGGATTGATGACCAGCGTATTGGCCAGGCGCTCGGCAAAAACCTGATGCGTATGCCCGACCACCAGAACGTCATACTCAAATCCCTGTAAACGTTCGCTCCACTCCTGTTTGCGGTCCGGCAGAATCCCCCCCCGTTCATCCAGTAACTTGATGCCTTCCAAATATGAGCGTGGCGGGCTCGCATGAACCATGTACAGTTTCTTCCCCTCAATCGTCAACTCCAGCACAGAAGGCAGATTGCTGAAAAATGTACGGGTTCGGGTTTCCGGCTTATCGGCGGAATCCTCCACATACCATAAATCGTGGTTACCTGTAATCGCTCTACAGTCACCTTCAATGAGCAGATCAAGCGTTTGTTCCAGCTCGTCACCGTAGCCGGCGATATCGCCTGCACAGAAAATACGGTCCACCCGCGCCGCCCTGAACAGCGACAAGGCCTCTGCAACGGGCGCAGCAGTGGCATGAGGATCGCTGATCAGGCCGATTCTGGTAGGCACATTCACCCTCTGCTCAGACTATAAACTGTAGGAGCGCCGGCCTTCGGCGCGATATCGCGGAAGTTAGCCGGTATACGTTAGTAACACCTGAATCCGTGACTTCATAGCTATGCCTGTGATTTGCCAACGATTGCTGTTCCACTGTAGGTGCGAATTCATTCGCATTGCAAGCGTCTGACTGTCCGAATAAATTCGGACCTACATGGCGCTGAAGTTACGGATTCAGGTAACAGTAACGGGCGTTAATCCCTGTCAGAACTTCCTATTTAATGATGCGGTAACAGGGGACGTATTCCTTGCCCGCCAGTTTCATGCGGTGCTGTGCCGCAAACGAGGTCAACAGCGAATCCATCGGTCCCATGATGCTCGCGTCGCCTTGAATTTCGAAGTGACCAAACTGCTCAATGGCACGAATCCCCTCATCCTTTACATTGCCGGCAACAACACCCGAGAAAACTCGGCGCAGATTTGCGGCAAGTAAGTGACGCGGCTGATTCTCGTGCAACTCGATATTTCGCATGTTTTCATGCGTGGGGATGAACGGTTTTTGAAATTCCGCGTCGATCTTCAGCAACCAGTTGAAATAGTACGCATCATCCCTGTCTTTGCGGAACTGGCGCACCTGTTTGACAGCGGATTGCACTTCGTGGGCCACGCGGACCGGATCATCGACAATGATCTTGTAACGCTGTTGCGCCTCCGGACCGAGGGTGTTGGCGATGAACTGATTGATCTGTTTGAAGTAGTCCTGTGCACTCTGCGGGCCGGTAAATACCAGCGGGAAGGGAATATCCGCATTATCCGGATGCAGCAGGATACCGAGAATATAAAGAATCTCCTCCGTCGTCCCTACGCCACCGGGAAATACCACAATGCCATGACCGGTACGGACGAAGGCTTCCAGACGCTTTTCGATATCCGGAAGAATGACGAGATCGTTGACAATCGGATTGGGCGACTCAGCGGCGATAATGCCGGGTTCCGTGATACCGAGGTACTGACCGCTACTGATCCGCTGCTTGGCGTGTCCGATGGTGGCCCCTTTCATCGGCCCCTTCATTGCACCCGGGCCACAACCGGTACAGATGTCCAGGCCGCGCAGCCCCATCTGGTAACCGACCTCCTTGGTGTAATCATATTCAGAGCGTGTAATCGAATGCCCGCCCCAGCACACCACCAGATTCGGATTGGTCATCGGACGCAGAATGCCAGCATTGCGCAGGATGTGAAATACCGCGTTGGTAATGCCAACGGAACTGTCCAGATCAAAATTCGGCGTGTTATTGATCTCGTCGCTGACATAGATAACATCGCGCAGAACGGCGAACAGGTGCTCTCTGATGCCCTTTATCATACTGCCATCCACGAAGGCGTTGGACGGCGCGCCCTTGACCTCCAGCTTGATACCACGCTCTTCCTGGACGACACGGATGTCGAAAGACTGGTAGCGTTCCAGAAGTTCCTTGCCGTCATCCATATAACTGCCACTGTTGAGCACTGCGAGCGAGCAATTGCGGAACAGCGTGTATAAGCCGCCCTGGCTGGTATCGAGCAGTTTATTCACTTCGAGCCTGGACAGAACGTCCAGACTCCCTTCCGGGGATATTCGTGCATTGATTACATCATCATTCATAGCTGTACTGTTTTCCTGCCAAACAAAGTCGCCAATGTCAGAGTGACACTGACCAGCAGCATGCCAGCAGAGAACACCACCAGGACTTCGGCCATGGTAATACCAGGCAACAGCTCCGGTGTATAGCCACAAGGCTCCCATACTTTAAACAGCTTGGGAAACCATACATCCAGCGCAAACCAGCCGGGCAAACCGGAGTCCATACCACAGCTGCCTTCCACAGTACCTCGCTCTGTGCCCAGCAGCATCCAGGCGCGCTCCAGCAGACCGACCATTATCACCGTGTTAAGCACATGGGCCATGACGAGTAAAGGCCAGGATCGGCGCACAAATAGCGCCAGCAGGCCAAGCAGGATAAAACCCGACACCCAGATTCGAACATGAATACAGAGCACACAAGGCAAGTACTCCAGCACGTACTGGTAGGTCAATGCCAAACCCTCCATGGACAGGCCCAGCACCACCATGGCCAGCCAGTACCAGGCACTACTGCCAATAGTTTCCAGTTTACTCAGCATGCACAAACTCCGTTTCTGATGAAAAAGAAATAATAAGGGGCTTCACTTCGATTAGCGAGTGCATTGCCACCCTGTTACTTAATAACGGTAGCTGCTTTCAATATCTTCAGGGGTTAATACCCCAAGCACCCGCGGGATTCCCGGCACCGTCTGGCTGATCACATACAGAGCTTCGGCACCGCTTTCTGTTAACTTGTCCTGCGCTTCCTGCAAGGTCGCCCCCATATCGACCGCTGTGGTGTGCAGGCGTTCACCGGGGAGGTCTATCAGATCATAGCTTTCCTCATCTGGCAGTTCCTTGCGAGCCCGGACCAGATCAACCGCCGCCAGCAGCAGGTCCGCTTGCCCGCTTCCACGTACCAGGATCCATAACGGTTGTTCGGCGAGTGCTTTATCGGCCTCAGCTGGCGTTACCAGCCGGGCCAATACCGCCAGCCGACGGTTCATGACACTCGCCACACCGATACGGCGCAGGGATTGCGCCATCGGATCGCTACGGTAATCAAGGCCCCGTGCACGCAGCAAGCCCTGGAAAAGCGACTCGCGGCGACCGATACGACCAGCGGTGATGGTCGCGGCAACCACCGCCAGCATGCCGGGCAAAATGAAGTTTGGCTCGCCGGTCAGCTCCAGAATAGCGATCAGGCCCGCCAGCGGCGCCTGCATGGTACCGGCCATCATGGCCCCCATGCCTATCATGGCGTACAAGCCGAACGATGTAACATCATTAATACCCAGCATGGCACCGACAGCACTCAGCAGACCACCCGCAGCGGCGCCGATAAACAGCATCGGCCCGATGATTCCACCGGGCAGACCAAGACCGATGCCGCCGGTGGTCGCGATTATTTTCACCCCGAGAATGACCAACAACAACATAAACGCGGGTTCGCCGCGAAGAATGCGGTCGACGGTGTCGTCGCCAATTCCCATCACTTCGGGCACCATCGCCCCGCACAATCCGACCAATAACCCGGCAACAACCGGACGCAACCAGCTCGGCAGTTTTTGACCCTGCACCGAGACCCATTGAAACAGCCCGTTAAACCCGGCAGCCAGAAGACCGATGAGGATGCCGCACACCAGAATATAGGGCAGTTCATACAGTGCGCCCAGCGACAGAGACGGAACATTGTAGGCCAGATCACTTCCAAACACGGCCCGCGTCAGTGTCGTAGCGCTTACCGTGGCCAGAATAACCGGTGCAAAACCGGCGACGGTGTACTCCATCAACAGCACTTCCATGGCAAACGCCGCCCCCGCCAAAGGGGTATTAAACGACGCCGCGATACCCGCTGCCGCGCCACAGGCCGCCAGTACCCGCAGACTGTTATTGGGCAGCTTGAAAGCCTGTGCCGGCAGGTTGCTGCTGGCGGCACCAAGGTGGGCACTTGGCCCTTCCCGACCGACCGAGTGGCCGGCTACGATGCTGATGGCGCCGCCGATAAACTGCACCACCGCATTGCGCCAGGGCAAGCGGCCCTGATGATGCGCCAGACGTTCGAGCATATGTAACAGCCCGACACTGTGCGCGCCCTCAGGCGTCAGGCGAAACAACAGTCCGATCAATAATCCACCGGCGAGCGCCGCACCGATCCGCCAGGCGGCTGACATCGCTTCAAAGTCTTCAGCCACATCGATGGGAAGTAAAGCAAGCTGCAGGTAATCGGCCAGAAGACGGAAGGCAATGATAGTCAATGCCGCCAAGGTACCGGCAATCAGCCCCAGAATGGAAAGCGGCAAAATGGCGTCGGCGCTGGAAAGCTGTAAACGGAAATTTTCCAGCCAACGCTGGATACTATGAGACAGGTTTGGCAACCGCGAGCGACGGGGCATAGGGATACGGATGATTTATTCTCTTTGACTTTACACCCGCAATAATCCGGGTACCGCATGACTGTAGCAGTATACTGCAAACTTAAGCAGCTTCCGATTAATTCCGGGGCGAATGGTTGACGCTGGCTGAGCGTGGGCGCCTCCTTTTGGATGCTGGCCCGGCGGAGCACAGCCCTCGATGCACTGTTCGAATTCACCGAACACTTTTCCAAAGGATGTTGCCTCATGCTTCCACATCCGTCCCAAAGTGCCGTAACCCGACACCAAACTGACACTAATTTGACGCTGCATACTCATCTGAGGAACCGGCAGACCCGCGCAATGCCGCATGTTTTCTGAATTAACAAAGAATATTAAGTTTATCCCTTAATCTGGCATAACGTTTGCTATCAAGTTCATGTGTAGTCGTCCAGATGTCAGTCTTGTCAAGCAATAAAAACAAGAACGCGGACGCAAGACAAGTCGTCGTGGATGGCCCGAGTTTGATGACGGATCATAAAGGAGCGGCCGTGCCATGACGATATTCAATCAATACCTGAACCGATACGTCGAGTCGAGGGAAGAGGAATACACCCTCCAGGAATACCTCGACATCTGCAAGAACGACCCCACGTCCTACGCCACTGCTGCCGAACGCATGCTGACGGCCATCGGCGAACCTGAGCTGGTGGATACCCGCCAGGATCCCCGGCTGAGCCGACTTTTTTCCAACAAGGTCATCAAGATCTATCCTGCCTTCAAAGAGTTCTACGGTATGGAGGACACCATCGAGAAGATCGTCGCCTACTTCCGTCATGCCGCGCAGGGCCTGGAAGAGAAAAAACAGATTCTGTATCTGCTCGGTCCGGTCGGCGGCGGCAAGTCCTCCCTGGCGGAAAAACTGAAGTCCCTGATGGAGACATGTTCGTTCTATGCCATCAAGGGGTCGCCGATCAACGAGTCGCCGCTGGGACTGTTTTCACCCAGCGAGGATGCTCAGATCCTCGAGGATGACTATGGCATCCCACGCCGTTACCTGGGCGGCATCATGTCGCCCTGGGCGATCAAGCGCCTGCATGAATACAACGGCGATATCTCCCAGTTCAAGGTCGTCAAGCTGCGGCCGTCGGTTTTGCAGCAGATTGCTGTGGCAAAAACAGAACCGGGTGACGAAAACAATCAGGACATCTCTTCCCTGGTCGGCAAAGTGGACATCCGCAAACTGGAACAGTATTCCCAGGACGATTCGGACGCCTACTCATACTCCGGTGGCCTGTGCCTGGCCAACCAGGGACTGCTGGAGTTCGTGGAGATGTTCAAGGCCCCCATCAAGGTGCTGCATCCGCTGCTCACCGCCACCCAGGAAGGCAATTACATGGGAACCGAAGGCCTGTCAGCCATCCCCTACGACGGCATCGTCCTGGCCCATTCCAACGAATCGGAATGGCAGGCCTTTAAAAACAACCGTAATAACGAGGCATTCCTCGATCGTATCAATATCGTTAAAGTACCCTACTGCCTGCGTGTCTCCGATGAAGTGAAGATCTATGAAAAGCTGATGCACAACAGTTCGCTGTCGGAAGCCCCCTGCGCACCGGATACCCTGGAGATGATGGCCCAGTTCGCCGTACTATCCCGCCTGAAGGAACCGGAAAACTCCAGTAAATTCTCGAAAATGCGCATCTACGACGGCGAGAACCTGAAGGACATTGATCCCAAGGCCAAGTCCTACCAGGAATATCGCGACTATGCAGGTGTAGACGAAGGCATGACCGGGCTGTCCACGCGCTTTGCGTTCAAGATTCTGTCCAAGGTATTCAATTACGACCACTCAGAAGTGGCCGCCAACCCGGTGCATCTGTTACATGTGCTGGAACAGCAGATCGAACAGGAACAGTTCCCGCCGGAACTCGAGGAACAGTACATCTCCTACCTGAAGGGTTACCTGGCACCCAAGTATGCGGAATTCATCGGCAAGGAGATCCAGACCGCTTATCTTGAATCCTACTCCGAATACGGTCAGAACATCTTTGATCGCTATATCACCTACGCGGATTACTGGATCCAGGATGAGGAGTACCGTGATCAGGATACCGGCGAGAGCTTTGACCGTACCGCCCTGAACGAGGAGCTGGAAAAAATCGAAAAACCGGCCGGCATCAGCAACCCGAAGGATTTCCGAAACGAAATCGTCAACTTCGTGTTGCGGGCACGCGCCAACAACGAGGGCCAGAACCCGGCCTGGACCAGCTACGAGAAACTGCGCGGTGTGATCGAAAAGAAGATGTTCTCCAATACCGAAGACCTGTTGCCGGTCATTTCGTTCAACGCCAAGGCCTCGACCGAAGACCAGAAAAAACACGAGGATTTCATCGATCGCATGACGGATAAAGGCTACACAGGAAAACAGGTGAGATTATTGTCCGAATGGTATCTGCGTGTACGTAAGGCGTCCTGACGGAATATATTGTGACGCAGGTTATCGACAGACGACTGAACGGAAAAAACAAGAGCGCGGTAAACCGTCAGCGTTTCATCCGTCGCTTCAAAAGCCAGATAAAGCGGGCGGTGGCCGACGCCGTTTCCAGCCGCCGCATTGACGATATCGACGACGGCGAGAAGATCAATATCCCCGCCAAGGACATGTCCGAGCCGGTATTCCAGCATGGTCCGGGCGGACGCCAGGAAGCCGTGCATCCCGGCAACACCGACTTCGTCACTGGCGACAGGATCAAACGGCCACCCGAGGCCGACGGTGGCCAGGGCGGCAAAGCCGGTAACAGCGGCGAGGGCGAAGACGATTTCGCCTTCCAGCTGTCGCGCGAGGAATTCCTGGAGCTGTTTTTCGAGGACCTGGCGTTACCGGACCTGGTAAAGACCCAGCTCACCACGCTGGTTGACTTCAAATCCGTGCGTGCCGGCTATACCAGCGACGGTGTGCCATCGAACATCAATATCGTGCGTTCGCTACGTGGCGCCCTGGCACGACGGATCGCGCTACGTGGACCTCATATTCAACGTCTGCGCGAGGCAAAGGCTGAACTGACAGCATTACAAGCTGTCACCGACGCCGCCGATGACGAAGAACAGGCGTCCGACCGGCGGATAACTGCACTCGAAGAAGAAATCCGCCACTTGAAGGAGCGCATCGAAGCCATCCCTTTCATCGATACCTTTGACCTGCGCTACAACAACCGTATCAAACAACCCATACCCAGCACCCAGGCGGTCATGTTCTGCCTGATGGATGTCTCGGGTTCCATGGACGAGATACGCAAGGATACCGCCAAGCGTTTTTTCATCCTGTTGTATCTTTTCCTGAAACGCAACTACGAACGTATCGACGTCGTTTTCATCCGCCATCACACCACCGCCAAAGAAGTCGACGAAGACGAATTCTTCCACTCCCGCGAGACCGGCGGCACGGTGGTCTCCAGCGCCCTGGAACTGACGCACGAGACGATACGCGACCGTTATCCCGCAACAGAGTGGAATATTTATGCGGCACAGGCCTCTGACGGCGACAACTGGGACAACGACAGCCCCAAGTGCCGTGATCTGCTGCTGAGCAGGATCATGCCCTGCCTGCAGTATTTTGCTTACGTGGAAATCACACCGGACCGGCATCAGAGCCTGTGGCAGGAATACGAGAGGGTAGCCGACAGCTGCGGTCATTTCGCCATGCAACAGATCGAAACACCGCAGGACATCTACCCCGTGTTCCGCGAGTTATTCAGGAAGCGTGTGACATGATGGGTAAACTGATATCCGAAGACTCGGAGTGGACCTTTGAGCTGATCGAGCGCTATGACCGAGAAATTTCGCGTGTCGCGGCCGGCTACGGGCTGGACACCTATCCCAACCAGATCGAAGTCATCACTACTGAACAAATGATGGACGCCTACTCCTCTGCGGGTATGCCGGTGAATTACCATCACTGGTCTTTCGGCAAACAATTTCTCGGTGTGGAACAGCGTTACAAACGCGGCCACATGGGACTGGCCTACGAGATCGTGATCAACTCGAACCCCTGTATCGCCTACCTGATGGAAGAAAACACCATCACCATGCAGGCCCTGGTGATCGCCCACGCTGCGTACGGACACAACTCATTTTTCAAAAACAATTACCTGTTCCAGACCTGGACCAACGCCGATGCCATCGTTGATTACCTCCTGTTTGCCAGAAATTACATCGCCGAGTGCGAGCAGCGTTACGGCGAGGAAGAGGTGGAGCTGCTGCTCGACTCCTGTCACGCCCTGATGAACTATGGCGTCGATCGCTACAAACGGCCTGCCAGACTGTCCGCCGAACAGGAACGCCGTCGCCAGAAAGAACGCGAAGACTATCGGCAATCCCAGGTCAACGACCTGTGGCGCACCCTGCCTGCCAGAAAGGAAACAGAATCCACGCGCAATGAACAACGCTTTCCCTCCGAGCCCCAGGAGAACCTGCTGTACTTCATCGAAAAAAATGCGCCCCTGTTAAAGCCCTGGCAGCGTGAAATCGTACGCATCGTACGCAAAGTCGCGCAATACTTTTACCCCCAGCGCCAGACACAGGTCATGAACGAGGGCTGGGCCACGTTCTGGCACTACACCATCCTCAACACCCTGTACGACGAGGGTCTGGTCGATGACGGCTTCATGATCGAGTTTCTGCAGTCACACACCAATGTTATCGCCCAGCCGGCGTACGACAACAAGTATTACAGCGGCATCAACCCTTATGCACTCGGCTTTGCCATGATGACCGACCTGCGCCGCATCTGCGAACAACCCACCGACGAGGACCGTCACTGGTTTCCCGACATCGCCGGCAGTGACTGGATCAAGACCCTGGATTTCGCCATGCGTAACTTCAAGGACGAGAGTTTCATTGCCCAGTACCTGTCACCCCGACTGATTCGCGAATTCAAGCTGTTCTCGGTGCTGGATGACGACAGCCAGGAGCAGCTCGAGATCTCCGCCATTCATGATGAAAAGGGCTATCGCAACATCCGCCAGTCGCTGGCCGAGCAGTACAACCTGGGCAGCCGCGAGCCCGACATCCAGATCTACAACGTGAATCGTCGCGGCGATCGCTCCCTCACACTGAGGCACACACAGTATCACCGCCGCCCGCTCGCCGAATCCACGGATGAAATCGTCAAACACATAGCGCGCTTATGGGGTTTTACGGTGCGCCTTGAATCCGCTCTGGAAAACGACAAGGTCGAACTCACGCAGGAGTGCTGCATGGAACATTAGAACCGGTTCTCTAGCAGCACCTCGTCCAGGGGCAGCTGTCCGGGCCTGGGCCAGGCTTCCTTGATGCCCTTGCCGATGGCGATCATAAATGCAATCCCATGGTCTTCAGGCAGATTTATGAGCCTTCCCACCGCCTGGTAATCAAAACCATCCATTGGACAACTGTCGTAGCCAAGCTCCTTGGCCATGAGCATAATGGTCTGCCCGACCAGACCGCAGGAACGCATGCCTTCATCGCGCTCGACCTGTGGCTTGTCACCGTAGTATTCGGGGAGCGCAGGCAACAGAAAGTCCTGCACCTCCTGCGGCGCGTTGCGCCAGTAGCGCTCGGCTTGACGGGACCAGGCCTTGTTATCGAAGCACAGCACCAGCAATTCCGAGGCATCCGTGACCTGCGCCTGATCCCAGGCCACTGCGCGGATCGCCTTGCGCTGTTGCGGGTCGGTGACGCGTACAAAACGCCAGTTCTGGATATTGAACGCAGTCGGCGTCAGGATCGCGTGCTCCATCAGCGTACGAAACGTCTGTTCCGGCATCTTGTGCTCCGGGTCGTACCACTTTATCGCGCGCCGCGCGCGAACCGCCTCGCTTAGTTGCATTGTTGCCTCCCGATTTTCGATTACTGGTTGAAACCGCTCCGGCCCGGTTTTATTTTGATATAATACCTGACCCGTCATTGAAATTTCCATGCCTCATGAGCAACCAGCATATCTATCGGATCGTTTTTTATAATCAGGGCAATGTGTATGAAATCTATGCCCATAAAGTGGAACAAAGTAGCATGTATGCCTTTATCGAGGTGGAAGACATCATTTTCGGTGAGCGTTCCAGGCTGCTTATAGATCCGTCCGAAGAAAAACTCAAAAGTAAATTCAGCGGCGTAAAACGCACACATATTCCGATACAGGCGATCATACGCATCGATGAGGTCGAGCAGGCCGGCCAGAACAAGATAATTTCCGATTCTGACTCAAGTGGTAATATCACACCCTTTCCTGTGCCCCCACCCCCCGGACATAAGTAATATGAGCGAACTTTACCCGCTCACGTGGAACGCCTGATAGCGCGGCAATAAACCCTTACCCGTCAGGCCGGACGCAGTCGATACTCTCGATAAGCCTGTCGATAAATCCAGCCTGTCCTTTGGCAATCTTGAGCCTGGCTTCCACCAGGTCGAACCACGCCGCTTTGTCCATCTCCGGAAACTCCCTGATCTCCCCGGAGTGTCTTGGCCACTCCATTTCAAAGCTATTACTCACTATCACGGTGGCATCGATATCGTATTCAAGCGCCCAGGCATGCACAATTTTCCCGCTCTTCAGCCGTAGTTTTCCGAGCCTGATAAAATCGCCATCAACGGCAAAACCGGTCTCCTCCTCGAATTCTCTTCTGGCAGTTTCCAGCAGGCTTTCATTGCCCTCGCATAAACCCTTGGGTATCGACCACACACCCTCGTCTTTATTTTCGAAAAAGGGACCACCCGGATGGGCGAGCAGTATTTCAAGCTTTTTCCGCTTAAACCTGAACAACAGAATACCCGCGCTCTGTACACTCATGGATTCAACAGAGCGGCTGGTGGTTTTCGGTAAGGTTGGAAGCTGTAGTACTTGGGGCGGGAATCCAGTCTGAGGTGAAGCCAGTATACCCCGAGTCCCGCGGTGCTCAACCACAGGGGCCGCCCGTCGAGGCGTCGCTCAAGCGCCTTCCCGACACCTTGCCACAGGGCGTGTTTCTGGCGCTCGGGGGCTTCACGTATGAATGCCGCCAGATGCGGATACGCGGACAAGGGCGCTCGAGGGCATGGCGCAATGAGGTAGGCGTCGTTTCCAAGATTGGGAAACGCCACGACTTCTTCATTGCTTGCTGCCGATTCGAAATATTGCCCGAAGGCGCTGGGGTCGGGCTCCACAGCCGCAAGCCCGGGGCTGTCCACCAGAACGAACTCAAAGGGCTGCTCCACGGAAGTTGCCGTAACGGCTGGCGTCTCCCAGAAATAGGCGGGATAAGGCGCCTCTGCCAGCAGAGACATAAAGAACGCTCGAAACGCCTTATCGCTCCGCCACAGCCCCATGACATCCAGGTAACGAAGCCGTTCCCCATGCTCCAGGATATGGAACTTGCGAATCTGACCGGCGTGCAGAATTACGGTGCCTGATTCCCACATAGTCCTTGCCAGCATAGCATCAAGCAATCAGTATAGGCACAAAGATCGCCCCGTAAAGTCGATATTGATATGTCGCCCAGGGATTACGAGGACGATTACCGCAACCAGGATATCAGTCCAGTAGTTTTGTGGTGTTCATCAAGATTCTGACTGGCGGATTATGAGGTTAATCAGTTGAACAAACGCATACCTGAGGCTTCCGCGTTAAGGGAGTTTTTTCAGGAACAGTGGGAGCACCTTCAGCAGCTGCTTGAGGCGCGCCAGTTAAACAAACTTCAGCAACAGAGTGAGACGGAGAGGCTCTCCAGTGCCGTTGAAACCATTGTTGCGGGCACGGATATCAGACTGCGTGCAATTGGTAACTATCAGAAACGCTTGCGCATGAGTGCGCGTGAACTGCTCGATTACATAGAGGATCTGATCGCTGATATGCCGCCTGCTGTGGAGGTCAGTCAGACTGCGTATTCCAATAATTCACTGGTAAATACATTGTTTGTAAGTACAGAGGCTATGCACCGGCTGTTCAGCCAGAGTTCACCTGTACAGAATTTTTTCAACAACTTGAAGAACCGGCAACGGCGGGAGGTCTTTGCGCTGCTCTTTCTGAACCGAACGGCAAAAAATATATTTGCAGCTGAACTCCGCGGGGAGGTGATCCTCAGAGAGGTGCCGCAGACATCGGTCAGTTTTTCAGGTCATCAGCTGATTGCCCCACAGGCCACTGAGGAAGCCGCACGAGGGGCATTGAAGAAAATCCTGTTCGAGAGCGTCATCCAGCAATTGAAGTTACAGATTATTCAATTGCGACACAGCCAGACGGATGAGGAAAAGGTAGCTGGCGCACAAAATCCTCAATGTAATATTAATAATCCCGAAGTTTATATCGAGATGTTGGTGGAACAGCTGAGCCTGCCGCAAAAGCTCATCAACCTTCAGGACAACCTGCTTCGGGTGAGCAAAATGGGCATCAAATTGCCGCTGGACTCGACGGTCCCCTCCAATAAGGTCAGACTCTATGAGGTGGAGATTGAAGGAGAGCAATCCAGGATAGTGACCCTGGTTCGCTACCCCGGAGATGAGCTTCAAACACCACCTTCAGATCTCTTTTTTTGATTACCAGGTAATCTCTGACTGGGTTGCGGCAATTGGTGGTGTCATCGGAGGGCATTGCGAGCATGCCGATCTACAATGATTACGCCTGCCGGGCGGTTACCCCGGTGCCCCAGCACGGCGGGTCACAGATTTATAGTTGCTTGTTTTTTCAGGATATACAGGGTTATATCTGCTGTTGTCAGTAAAGTCCCCAATATACATGCACCGCAAATTATTGTATTAATTGAGTGTTAATCCGTATCGCTGCTGCACATCCGGCAACAGCGCCAGACAGCAACCGCCGTCCCGATGGGAATTTGTAGCGGCGATCGCTGTGCGATGCATCCGGCCGGTAACTGTGTCATGGCGGGTTGATAAATATAATAACAATCAGGCTACAGTGGCAGCGGATACGCTGTGGCACAGCTGGGGAAACAACGGAGGAGAACGTGATGGTATACAGTCAAGTACACACCATTGCAGACAACGGGTCATTGACGATCAGGATCGAAGGCCCGATGGATCTGCTGCTGACCTCGGCACTGAGGGAATTCTGCCACGATACCGCTGCAGCCTACAGTCGCTATATCATCGACTTCCAGGATGTGAGTATCGTGCGTGATTCCGGGCTTGCGCTACTGCTCATGCTGAAGCGCCTGACAAACCGGACCGGCGCCACGCTGCACGTGATCAATGGCAACACCGACCTGATGCGCCGCTGCCTCAAGCTGGGAATCCAGTCGGCCTGACGAGAGCCCGGCAAAGCCGGGGGTGAATTCAAACCCCCGTCTTAGCATCGGGTGGAACGAAACGGTTTCACCGATCCTCCGAACTGGAATCTTTGATGACTTCACTTCTCAGCTTATTCAGTGAGCGCTTATCTATGACCTCTATACACTTGTCGCAGGCACTACCCAGATAAAACCGGGCCGCTGTTACCGGCAAAGGCTTAGGAAGCAAGGTTTTCTGGTAACCGATATTGTCAAGACGTTCCGCCAACGACGGCATGGTACTTTTACGAATCTCCCCTCCCCTCTTGATGCGCTTTAATTCAGCCTCGGTTTCGTTTTCAGACAAGCCACCCTCGAAGACTTTCGCCATTCCGGCATGCGGTGGCATTTTTGACCCGCCGGATTGCTTGGCTGACTTAAGGACGTTCGGCCAGTAGCTGCGCGTCAGGTAGGTATCCGTCAAAACCTGGCAAGTTATACTCCTTGCCGTATCCCGGTCATTGATGGCCTGCAGGGCATAACAGTCCGCCTCCAGTTCACTGCTGCGGGCAACACCGACCGAAAACGACCGGTAACGAGGTACGTAGGATTGGAAAAAAACACAGACAGACCTGGCAAACTGCGACCCTTCGCCATCGCAGCAGCTCAGATACTGCCCCCACATATCTCTGAGAAAATAGAGCCAGCTGTGTAACCGGGTGTGATTACCTGCCAACTGACCCACCCGCCTAGCCAACAGTACATG
>JAUXDG010000260.1 GCA_030618475.1 Gammaproteobacteria bacterium
CGCCCCCCACCCCGGCTATTGCGTGACGCCCGAGCAGGGAACACAACTGCAGGAATTCCGTGATCTGGTGAAGGCCCTGCATCGGGCCGGCATCGGTGTCATCCTGGATGTGGTGTTCAATCACACAGCTGAAGGTGGTGCGGATGGCCCGATCATCAGTTTCAAGGGTATCGACAACAACGTTTTCTACCACCTCGATAGCGACGATAAAACTGTCTTTCGTGATTACACGGGTTGCGGCAATACCGTCAATTGCAACCATCCTGTGGTGGCAAACTTTATTATCGGCTGCCTGGAATACTGGGTGCGGGAGATGCACGTGGACGGCTTCCGTTTCGATCTGGCCAGCGCGCTGGCGCGCGGGGAGGACGGCGAGCCGCTGCACGATGCGCCAGTGCTGTGGGGTATCGAACTGTCGGACCAGCTGGCCAGAACCCGCCTCATCGCCGAGGCCTGGGATGCAGCGGGTCTTTACCAGGTCGGCAGTTTCCCCGGTTTCCGCTGGGCGGAATGGAACGGCCGATACCGGGATGTTATCCGCCGCTTTGTGCGTGGCGACAGGGGGATGGTCAGCGAACTGGCGACCCGGATGGGTGGCAGTAGCGACTTCTACAAACCGCAGCACCGCCTGCCGATTAACAGTATCAATTTCGTGACCTGCCATGATGGTTTTACCCTCTATGACCTGTTCAGCTATAACGAAAAACACAATGAGGCCAATGGTGAGAACAACCGTGACGGACACAATGAAAACCTGGGTTTCAACCATGGCGCCGAAGGCGACACCGACAATGCGGAAATCCTGGCACAGCGCAGGCAACAGGCAAAAAATGCCATCGCCATATTGTTGCTCAGCCAGGGCGTACCGATGTTGCTCGCCGGCGACGAGGTCCTGAGTACCCAGAACGGCAATAACAACGGCTATTGCCAGGATAATGAACTGACCTGGTTCGACTGGAGTCTGGAGCAGACCAACGCCGACATGCTGCGTTTTGTCCGGCACGCGATCGCTCTGCGCAAGCGCCATCCGTGTCTCATGCGCCGGCGCTTTTTGAGCGGGGCCCCGGTCAATGGCAGCGATATCCCTGACGTGTCCTGGCACGGCATCGATATCGGTGCGCCCTTATGGCATGATCCGGATGCGCGGGTTCTGGCCTTCACGCTGGCAGCCGTCGCTGACGGGGAGGCGGACATTCACGTCATGCTCAATTTTTCCGACACCGGTATCGACATGGAATTACCCGCTATTCAGGGACGCGAGCTGCGTCTGGCGCTGGACACCGCTCTGGCGGCGCCCGACGACATTGTCAGCCCGCAGGATCAAGCCTGTTTCAGCGAAAAAAGATATCCAGTCGGTGCGCGAACGGTGGTCGTATTTGAGGCCATTGCTGTTTAATGACACAAAACCTCTATATAACAGGCGCAGAACGCGGCAGCGGTAAGTCCGTCATTGTGCTTGCGTTGATGGAGATCCTGTCCGGGCATGGTGGCAAGGTCGGGTTTTTCAGACCCGTCATCCGCTCGGGGGAGCAGCGGGATCCACTCATTCACCTGATCGCAGAGCGCTATCAGCTCGACTGGCCGTATGAGGACATGGTCGGTTGCAGCAGTGATGTCGCACGCGAACTGATTGCAGCGAATCGCTACGACGAGCTGCTGAAAAGAATCCTGGTACAGTACCGGCGTCTGCAGGCGAAGTGCGAGCGGGTATTGTGTGTCGGCACGGACTACCGGGGTGGACATTCAGTCCTGGAATTCGATTTCAACAGCGACGTCGCCAACAATCTGGGCTGTTTTATTCTGCCCGTGGTACGTGGCAACGATCGCAGCAACCCGGAGATCCAGGACGCCACCAGGGGGTTTTTGAAATCCCTGCAGGAACGCCATTGCGATATTCTGGCTGCCGTCATCAACAGCGTGCCCCGCGAGCAACTCGATACGCTGAGGGAGAAACTGGATAAGGCCCCACCGACCGAGGCGCCGGTTTACCTCGTTCCCGAGGAGCCCTTGCTGTCAAGACCGACGCTCGGTGATATCGCGCGTTGTCTCGATACCCGGGTTATCTATGGAGAAGCGAGCGGACTGAATCGTGTCGTGCAGAATTACAAAGTGGCCGCCATGCTGGTGCCGGAATTTCTCGAGTATGTCGAGGACGGCAGTCTCATCATTACACCGGCTGACCGGGCCGATATCATTCTGGCCTGCTTCGTTTCGCACCCGTCAACGGCCTGTCCACAGATATCCGGTCTGTTGCTGACCGGTAAGCACAAGCCTGCGCCCCAGCTGGTCGAACTGCTGGCCGGGCTTGGCAAGCCGCCCTTCGCCATACTCAGTGTGGCCAGCGATACCTTTACCACGGCGCTGAATGTAAGCCGCATCAGTGCCGAGCTGGCCGCGGATAACGAACACAAGATTGCTGCCGCATTAGGGATCGTCGAAGCCAATGTTGATCTGCAGCAACTCGAGCAGTCGCTGGCAGCCAGGCGCAGTACCCGGGTGACACCGCTGATGTTCGAATATGAACTGGTGCAGCGGGCCAAAGCACAACAGCAGCACATTGTGTTACCCGAAGGCAGCGAGGAACGCATCCTGCGCGCCGCCGAGATACTGCTGCTGCGTGGTGTGGCGCAACTGACCCTGCTGGGTAACAGAGACGAAATACAGCAAAAGATTCAGGCGCTGGGGCTGAAACTGGACGAGGTCAGAGTCATCGACCCCCAGCACTCGGAGCTTCGTGATCAGTATGCCGAAAGCTATTACCGCTTGCGCCGGCACAAGGGTATTTCGCGTGAAATGGCGTTCGATACCATGGCTGACGTCAGTTATTTCGGCACCATGATGGTTCACCACGGCCAAGCGGACGGCATGGTCTCGGGTGCCGTGCACACCACGCAGCATACCATCCGTCCG
>JAUXDG010000169.1 GCA_030618475.1 Gammaproteobacteria bacterium
TTCAGGCGCAGCCTCCCCGATATCAATCACCTTGTTATAAACTTCCAGTGCATCTCCATAATACTGCTCATCATCATAGGCATCGCCAAGGGCTCTTTCACCGGCGCAACGCGAGATCACAAGGGACTGTTTCAGGCCGCTGATAGCGGCACCCTGTTTCTGGATGAAATCGGTGATATGCCAATGAGCTTCCAGGTTAAATTGCTGCGTGCTATCCAGGAACGCAGCGTTCGACCCGTTGGTTCCACCCGGGCAGTACCCGTTGATGTGCGGATTATTTCCGCGACACATTGCGATCTGGAAGAATTGCGTAAAGACGGAATCTTTCGCGAAGACCTGTATTACCGGCTCAATGTGGTTGCGCTGGATATACCCTCCCTGATCGATCGCCGTGAAGATATTCCCCTGCTTGCCAATCATTTTCTGGGCAACCTGGACGATGCGGTGAAGAAATCGGTGAAAGGTTTTGCGCCCGACGCCATGGAGGCGCTGTTATCGGCACCCTGGCCGGGTAATGTACGCCAGCTTTTCAATGTCGTCGAACAGGCGGTCGCATTCACAACGACTTCGTTGATTCCGGCCAGTCTGGTGCAGCGCGCACTGCGCGACGAGGCCGATGCTGAGATGCCGGCTTTTGCCGACGCAAGATCCCACTTTGAGCGTGAGTATCTGACGCAGCTTCTGCAGATCACCAACGGTAATGTCAGTCAGGCGGCTCGTATCGCCAAGCGTAACCGCACCGAGTTCTACAAGCTGCTGCACAAGCACCATCTGAATCCTTCGCAGTTCAAGGGGATGAGGGCGTCTTGAAATGCTGTCGCTATATGGCGACAGTATAACTCTTTGTAAATAATATATTTATTGTCAGTATCATAAATATTGTCGCCAAAAGGTGACGATTATGCCTTGTTACAATAGCCGGCATTCATGCTTTGCACTGAGAAAACCTCCAACAGCGGGCTTTTTGACTGCAGCTTTACGTGATGGCACATCGTTTGCTAAATAATATTCAGCGGATGCTAACAGTGATGGTTTGCTGGATAGTGGTGAATATACGTCGGTACGATCGGTCAGCAAGGCCAAATAGTTTTTCGTTCCGGTGTCATGCCCGACCCTGTGCTGGTTGAGGCGGACCCGGTTACTCCAAGCTGCAGAATTGCGGTTTGGGGACATGCTTCCCTCCCGTTATGGGAGATTACGCGACCACCCCCGGTCGCGTTTTTTTTTGTAATTTCTGTACGGGCGTGATGCAAACAAGGCCATGCATCGGTAAGCTAGTGTGGCAATGAGGCAGCTGTCATATGGACTTTACAGGGGGTAAATTTGTCACGGTTTTGTTGGCCGGTTCGTGTCTATTACGAAGATACGGATAGTGGTGGTGTAGTATATTACGCCAATTATCTTAAATTCATGGAGCGGGCCCGTACCGAGTGTCTGCGAGCGGCGGGTTTTGAGCAGGATCAGTTGCGCCAGGATCAGGGAATCTTGTTTACCGTGCATTCAGTCCAGGTCGACTTCAAACGACCGGCAACATTTAACGACGCACTTGAAGTTAGCGCAGAGATAAGCGAGCAACGACGTGCGAGCCTCACATTTTTCCAGGAAATCCGCCGTGCCGGTGAGAAGGATGTGCTGTGTAGCGGGCACATACGTATCGCCTGTGTTAATGCCCACTCCTTTAAAGCGATCGCTATCCCTGATTTTATTCGTTCGGAGTTGATGAGTGTCTGCTGATTTATCTTTTTTTAGCCTGATTATCGGTGCCAGCGTGATCGTGCAGCTGGTGATGCTGTTACTGCTGTCGGTCTCAGTCATGTCGTGGACCATGATTTTCCGCAAGCGCAGCGCTTTGATCGAGGCACGCGTCAACGCGGATCGGTTCGAGGATAACTTCTGGTCGGGTGGGGATCTGGCCACGCTCTACCACAAGGTTGCCAGCCGTGGTGATGAATTGCGTGGTCTGGCGAATATTTTCGTGGCCGGGTTCAAGGAATTTACCCGCTTGCGCAAACGCAGCGGCAGCGATCCCATGGCCGTCCTCGAAGGTGCGCAACGCAGTATGCGTGTGGCCTTGTCGCGGGAAATGGACGATTTGGAAACGCACCTGTCCTTTCTTGCGACGGTCGGTTCGACCAGCCCCTATGTGGGCCTGTTCGGTACGGTATGGGGCATTATGAACGCATTTCGCGGTTTGGGTAATGCACATCAGGCAACGCTGGCGATGGTGGCACCGGGTATCGCAGAAGCGCTGATTGCGACAGCAATGGGGCTGTTTGCAGCGATCCCAGCGGTGATCGCCTACAATCGCTATTCCAACGATGTTGAGCGCCTGGAAAATCGTTACGATAATTTTCTCGAAGAGTTCTCCAGTATCCTGCAGCGTCAGGCACACGATTAGTTAACTCAGTATGGCCAGACAACGCAAACGCAAACGCCCGATGTCCGAGATTAATGTGGTGCCCTACATTGATGTCATGTTGGTGATGCTGGTTATTTTTATGATTACCGCACCGTTGCTGAATCAGGGTGTCGATGTCGATTTACCGCAGGCGGATGGCGAACCGATGGACGACACCCAGCAGGATCCTGTGGTGCTGACTGTTGACGCCCAGGGACGCTATTTCCTCAACGTCGGTGGGGACCCCGAGCAGGAAATCGATGCCGAAACCCTGCTGTTACGGACAGCAGCCGTGTTGCGTCAGCGCCCACGGGCAGCTGTACTGGTGCGTGGTGATTCCAGTGTGGGCTATGGGCGGGTGGTTGCTGCCATGTCTCTGCTGCAGCAGGCCGGTGTCGCCAAGGTTGGCCTGGTTACCGAGCCTTTAGAGGAGGGTGGGTAAATCCACAGCCTGTTGCGATTGTTGCGGGAGAAACCGCGGCCGTTTTTCTATGCTGTACTGGTACACATGCTGCTGCTGGCGCTGCTGGTGTTCAGCCTGGATTGGGAAGCCATGGTAAAACCGGGTGCAGCGCGCAAAAAAGCGCCGGTACAGGCATTCGTGGTTGACGCCAGCAAACTGGATGCCGAGATCCGGCGCCAGAAACAGCTGGAGGAAAAGAAACAGCATGAGCAGCAGGAAAAGCTGCAGCGTCTTGAGCAGCGTGCCAGGGAGGCGGATCAAAAGCGTAAACAGGAAGAAAAACGTATCGCCGACCTGAAGCGCAAGCAGGAAGAGGACGTCAGGCGCAAAAAGCAAGAGGCAAAAAAACAGGCTGAAGCAAAGAAGACGGCGGACGCCGAGAAAAAGCGTAAGGCGGAGCTGGCCGCCAAGAAGAAGGCGGACGCCGAGAAAAAGCGTAAGACGGAGCTGGCCGCCAAGAAGAAGACGGACGCCGAGAAAAAGCGCAAAGCGGAGCTGGCCGCAAAGAAAAAAGTCGAGGAAGAGAAAAAACGCAAGGCGGAGGCCGAACGCAAGCGCAAGCAAGAGGCGCAGCGTAAAGCCGAAGCCGAACGCAAGCGCAAGCAAGAGGACGCACGGCGCAAGGCAGCAGAGCAGGAAATGCAGGCCCGGCTGGCAGCCGAGCAGAAGCGCATGGCAGCACAGCGGCATAGTGCCATGCAGAGTATGATTAACGAATATGGGCAGTATATTAAGGAGAAGGTAAATCGAAGCTGGATACGCCCACCAGGCTCCTCGTCGGCGTTATCCTGCACTGTGGAAGTGCGCCTGATTCCCAGCGGGGAGGTTATTGACGTACAGATCGTGCGTAGTAGTGGAAATGCCGCTTTTGATCGTTCGGTGGAATCGGCGGTATTCAAGGCGTCGCCTTTACCGGTTCCACCCGATCCCGAAGTCATGGAACAATTCCGTTCATTAAGATTTGAATTCAAACCAGGTTAAACATGAAAACAATTTACATCACTCTACTCGGCGTTTGCCTTTACCTCCCCGGCTGGCTACAGGCGGCGCTGACCATCGAAATCACGCAGGGTGTCGAGGGTGCGCTGCCGATTGCCGTGGTGCCGTTTGATACGGCGAGCAATCGCAATCCACCGCCGCAGGACGTTGCCGGGATTATTGCTGCGGACCTGGCTCGCAGCGGGCGGTTCGCGCCAGTGCCCGAACAGAACCTGATTGCCCAGCCGGTGGAAACCAGCCAGGTGCGGTTTCAGGACTGGCGAACGCTGGGCGTCGAAAATCTGGTGATCGGCAAAGTGGAGACCGTCGCCGACAATGAGTACCGTATCCAGTTTCGTTTGCTTGACGTACTTCGCGGACGCCAGATAACAGGTTACAGTATGCCGGCAAAGTCTGGGCAGTTGCGCTATGTGGCACACCGCATCAGCGATATTATCTATGAGAAACTGACCGGCGAGCCAGGTGCGTTTGCAACCCACATTGCCTATGTGATTTCAGACTCAAAAAACGGCAAGAAGGAATACCAGCTGCAGCTGGCTGACAGTGATGGCTACAACCCGAAAACATTGCTAACTTCACCGCAGCCGTTGATGTCACCGTCCTGGTCGCCAGACGGCCGTCAACTGGCCTATGTGTCGTTCGAGAAGAAAGGGCGTGCAGCGATATTCGTGCAGGCTATTCACACCGGTAAACGGCAGGAGATTGTGTCTTTCGCGGGTATCAACGGCGCGCCTTCCTGGTCGCCGGATGGCCGCAGCATGGCGGTAACCCTGTCGCGCGACGGCAACCCGGAAATCTACAGCTTGCGTCTGAGCGATAAAAAGCTGAAACGTCTTACCACAGGTGCTGCCATTGACACCGAGCCGGTGTGGTCGCCGGATGGCGAAAGCATCGTGTTCACATCGGATCGTGGTGGCAGTCCGCAGTTGTATCGTATGCCGGCCCAGGGCGGACGTGCACAACGCATCACCTTTGAGGGGAATTACAATGCCAGTGCCGATTTTTCTGCTGACGGGAAAAGTCTGGCGCTGGTGCACGGTCAGGGCGGGCGCTACCAGATAGCCGTGCTGGATCTGGACAGCGGCTTGCTGCGGGTACTGACTGACGGGCGGCTGGATGAATCACCCAGTTTTGCACCCAATGGCAGCATGATTATCTATGCCACAGAAACCGGCCACAGTGGTGTGCTTGCGGCTGTTTCCAGTGACGGGCGCTTTCGCCAGCAATTCAGTTTAAGTGAGGGTAATGTGCGGGAACCGGTCTGGTCACCGCTTGTAGATCGTAAATAAAGTAGCGGTGGCTTCAGTTGAAGTTGAAACCTGGTCAGGTAAAGGAGAGAAAAAATGAAATTTATACAGGCAGTTGCGGTCGTGCTGGTATTCGGTTGGCTGGCGGCTTGCAGTTCAACCGGTGACAAAAAAACCGCTGATGTAGCGGTTGTTGAGGATCGCAGTGTTGAAGCCGGCATCGATGCCGCTTCTGGTGATGCAATGGCCTCCGCCGTCGGCGGATACAGTGATCTGACGATTGAGTCTCTCACCGATCCCGGCAGTCCGCTGTCACAGCGTGTGATCTATTTTGAATACGACAGCAGTGAGGTGACGGAACAGGATCGGGAGTTCGTCTCAGCTCATGCAGTTATTCTGGCAGCGAATCCGAACCTGAAGGTGTCTATCGAAGGTCACGGTGATGAGCGTGGATCGCGTGAATACAACATTGGCCTGGGCGAAAAGCGCGCTCAGTCGGTGCGTCGTATGATGGAATTTCAGGGGGTTTTATCTTCCCAGATGACAACGGTCAGCTATGGTGAGGAGAAATCGGCAGTTGAAGGTCACGACGAATCGGCCTGGAGCATGAACCGGCGGGTGGAACTGGTCTATGTGGCTTACTAAAACAGCGCTGGCGGTCAGCCTGCTGGTGTATGGTTCAACGGCGTCGGCGGTCAGCAAGGACGAGCTGGAAACCAGGATTCAGCAACTGGAGCGCAGACTGGACAGTCGCAGCCTGGTCACTCTGATGGAGCAGGTTTCTGCGCTGCAGCGCGAAGTACAGCAACTGCGCGGTGATATCGAGGTGCAGACGCACAGTATGGAGAGTCTGCAGAAACGCCAGCGCGATCTGTATCTTGATATAGACAGGCGCTTGCACCGTCTGGAAGCCGGCGGCGTGCAGGGTCAGGCAGAAGCGCCCTGGGCCGGGGCTGTGGCCCCGGCGCGTCCAGGGGCAGCACGGCCAGCGGCGCCGTTTACGCCCCCAGGGATTTCCACCGCCACCACCGGCAGTGCCGCATCAGCTGCACTGAATCCGGCGGAGCAGCGCAAGGATTACGATCGTGCGCTGGAGCAGCTGAAGGAAGGCCGTTACACGGAGGCTTCGTCGGCTTTTCAGGCTTTTCTGAAAAAACATCCAGGCAGCAG
>JAUXDG010000035.1 GCA_030618475.1 Gammaproteobacteria bacterium
GCCAGGTGCACAATCAGCACCACCAGCGACTCATCGCCTTCTCCAAAACGCACCGCCATGGCACCACGACCGGGGATACGTCCTGGCAGTTTGTGCTCGGTAATACCGCTTGGTTTATAACGGCTCAACACACCCAGACTGTGTTGGGCGAGACGTCCAATGCGACGATTTGTCTGGTCATCCCAATAGGGGAATCCTGCGTTGGCCGCCAGATATTGGGTGATATTGACAAAACCACTGCGTGCACTGCCAGCATCGGCTTCCTGTACACCGACCAGATCAAATTCACTCATCAGCTGAGCGATGTTATCCAGGTTGGCGAAACGTTGCGGGTGGTGTAGCACATGTTTCCAGCTATGCGTCAGATACTGACCGTAACGCCGGGTTTTGATACCGATCTGAATGTTATAGCTCAGCAGGCGCAGCGTTCTGTTAGGTGCATGCCGAACTTTCTTGGCGTTTGCGACTTTTGGCATTTTCGTTTAAATCGGGCAGACAAGGTTGCCCAGTTGCTCTGTCAGTTTAAGGTTCTCGCTGTAATCAACCGGACAATCGATAATACTTACAGTCGGCTGCACCAGCGCTTCCTTAAGTATACCCTGTAACTGTCCCGGACCTGTGACCCGGTAACCGGCTGCGCCAAAAGATTCTGCATATTTCACAAAATCCGGATTGGTGAAATCGACGTGAGAGGAACGCTGAAACTGGTGCATCTGCTTCCACTCGATCAGACCGTAACCGGCGTCGTTCCAGATCAGAATCACAATCGGAACCTGCAGGCGCATGGCGGTCTCGATTTCCTGAGAATTCATCAGGAAACCGGCATCGCCGGTAACAGCGACCACGGCCCTGTCCGGAGACACCATTTTGGCCGCTATGGCACCCGGCACCGCAATCCCCATGCTGGCGAAGCCATTGGAAATAATGCAGGTGTTGGGTAGTTCACAGCGGAACATACGAGCCATCCACATTTTGTGCGCCCCGACGTCGCAAACCACCATGTCATCGAGTTCCAGCACGGTGCGCAAATCCCAGATGATTTTCTGCGGCTTGATCGGAAAGCCGGTATCGTCTCTGTGCCGATTCATCTCCTCGATGAGCGCTTCGCGCAAGGGACGCATCAAATGCCCCTGGTGTGGTGTGGTCAGCGCTGCGATACGCATCAGGCTATGCTTGAGGTCACCCAGCACACCGACTGTCACAGTGTAGTGCTCATCCACCTCGGCCTGGGTACGGTCGATATGGATAATGGTGCGGTCACGCGTGGGATGCCAGAGATAGGGGTGATACTCAACCAGGTCGTAGCCCACGCAGACAATGACATCGGCGCGGCTGAAACCACAGCTGATGTAATCATTGGCCTGAAGACCGGCGCTGGCCAGCGTGGTGCGGTTGCGAAACGGGGTTACGCCTTTGGCCATGAAGGTGTTGGCGACCGGGATATTGAGTTGTTCGGCAAAGTCGGCCAGGTGTTTCCAGGCACCGGCACGCACCACACCGTTACCGGCCAGGATCATGGGATTGCGCGCTTCGGAAATCAGCCCGGCGGCACGTTCCACCTGTTGCTGCGGCGGTTCCGGCGGGAACGGCTGACTCACGCGGAGCGGTTTTGCTACTGCGGGTAAGCTGGCCACGTCTTCGGGAAACTCAATAAAGGTCGCACCGGTTTTTTCGGACTGCGCGATCTTGAACGCCTTGCGCACCACCTCGGGAACCACGTCCGGGGCCAACAGCCGTGAGGAATACTTGGTAATCGGGCGGAACATATGCTCCAGATCCAGGACCTGGTGTGATTCCTTGTGCAATCGGTTGGTACCCGCCTGCCCGGCAATGGCGACGAGCGGGGCATGGTCCATGTTGGCATCAGCCACACCGGTTACCAGGTTGGTCGCTCCCGGACCGAGGGTAGAAAGGCACACGCCGGCACGCCCCGTCAGACGGCCATAGACGTCGGCCATAAAGGCAGCGCCCTGTTCGTGGCGCGTGGTGATAAAGCGGATGCTGGAATCGAGCAGGGCATCCATGACTTCGAGATTCTCTTCACCCGGGATACCAAAAATGTACTCAACACCTTCATTTTCAAGGCATTTAACGAAAAGCTGCGCTGCATTCATATTAACGGGTTTTAAGCGGATGAGATGGGTATCCGTGCAACATTAGTGAGCTGCAGCAGCCGCTTCAGTGGATCTGGCGCCACGCTCCTGCGCGACAAGATAATCAACCACATCCAGCATCTGTTTATTGCCACCCGCCAGTTCCGCTGTAACGAGATATTTTCCGTTCACCACCAGCGCGGGTACACCCGTGATGCCATACATATTGCGGGCCTGTTTTGCACGATTGGTTTTGGTGATAACCGCAAACGAGGAAAAGGTGTTGTCAAAATCCTCTGCTGGCACACCCTGCTCGACAAAAAACGCTTTCAGCTCGTCGGCATTACGAACCCTTTTGCGCGCCTTGTGCAGTCTTTCAAACAGCGGTTTGTGTATCTTGTCGGTTGCGCCCAGCAGATCAGCCGTATAGTAAGCGCGCGCCAATAATTCCCAGCTGGGTCCCAGCACTGCCGGCATGCGGACAAACTCGACATCGTCCGGTTTGCTTTTCAGCCATACCTCGACCTCCGGCTCGATATGGTAGCAATGCGGGCAGCCGTACCAGAATAATTCCAGCACTTCGATTTTGTCCTCCGTTGACGTGGGTTGCGGATTAGCGATCCTCTTATACTTGACCCCCTCTTCAAAACCCGCATGGACAAGGGGCATCATCAATACTAAAACAAGCAAGGTAAACCATTGTTTCATTTTCTTTCTCCGACCTATTCAGATTTCACCATAAGCTTACAGACTCAACAATAGCAGCCTAACGCCAGCCAAGGCGAACAGGGTGACAAACAAGGCAATGGCCCCCGGACATGGGTGTTCCACAACTGTGCCGGTTAGACACATAAAACATCAGGAATATCCCAAGCTCAACATCGCTAACCCGCCATTTTTACCGCGCGCCCGGCATGTTGCAAGTCAGGCGCAGCAAACAAAATCCACAAAGAAAAAGAGCGGCCGTATGGCCGCCCTTATCAGTGCTGCCAGGGCCTGTGACTCAGTGCAGACCCTGTATGTAGGATGCCACCGACTTGATTTCCTGCTCTGTCATGTTGCTGGCGGTATCACGCATCATTCTGGCAGCGTCGTTGTTGCGCTCACCCGCTTTAAAGGCATTCAACTGAGTCTCAACATACTTCGCGTGCTGGCCACTCAAGGCGGGGAATTTCGCTGCCGGATTACCCTTACCGCCAGGGCCGTGACAGCCGATACAGGCGGCAACGCCGCTGGCCGGGTTACCACCACGGTAGATTTTCTGGCCAAGGTCAACCAGCGACTCCTCCGCAGCACCGACCTTCACCGTCTGGGTGGCGAAAAATGCTGCCAGATCGGCAATATCCTGTTCAGCCAGAGGTGCTGCCATGGGCGCCATGGTAGCATTCTGGCGTTCATCCGCCTTGAATGCCTTGAGCTGCTTCTCAATGTAAGCGGCCCCCTGACCGGCCAGATTTGGCCATTCCGGGTTAACACTGTTGCCATCCATCCCGTGGCAAGCCGCGCAAGTCGCCGACTTGGTCTTACCTGCGCTGGCATCACCACCGGCAAAAGCCGGCGAAACACCAACAACTAACGAAAATACTGCTGTAAAAACAAGAGGTTTGTTCATCCTGGTTCGATCTCCAAAAACACCTTGGAAGCGGATGCCGGCCCGATCGGCGAACCACCCCGCGAAAAAGAGGCCAATTGTACACCAGTGAGTTAAGAGCCGGTCAATAAAAAGTCCAGTGAAACTGTGCGAAAATAGCCCCATGACCATCGATTTTCGCCAGGCAGCATTTCTCATCAGCGTGCCCAAGGCCGACCTCGCACCGCCCGACGAAGGCGCCGAAGTCGCCTTTGCCGGTCGCTCAAACGCCGGGAAATCCAGTGCCCTGAATAGCATTACCGAACAACGGGGCCTGGCTCGAACCAGTAAAACACCGGGGCGTACCCAGCAGATCAATTTCTTCGATCTGGGGGGAAATCACCGTTTGGTCGACCTTCCCGGTTTCGGCTACGCCAGGGTACCCCAGGCCATGAAGGAGCAATGGCAGCGAAATCTGGCCGAATACCTGCACATCCGGCAATCACTGCGCGGCCTGATCCTGCTGATGGACTGCCGGCACCCGTTGACCGACTATGACCAGAAAATACTGACGTGGTGTGCCGATGTCGGTTTAGCGACCCATATCCTGCTCACCAAGTCCGATAAACTGAAACGTGGCCCAGCCGGCAACAACCTGCTGGCGGTCCGCAGTCGCCTGCCTGAATTCCATCCTGAGGCCAGCGTACAGCTATTTTCGGCACTGAAGAAAACCGGGGTCGATGAAGCGCGGCTGGTACTGAGCGATTGGCTCTGTGACCGCTAGTGTACTGTCCGGGATTTCTTTCAGGCAAAAAAAACCCCGGAGTGCAAGGGGGGAAGCACCGGGGCTAAGAATACCCGGCTTGGGGAAACCGGGTTGGAGGAATTCCCGTTCTGTCTGCCAACGAACGGGAGCGTCAGCTGGCAAACACTACTAAGGTGTTTGGCAACATCCTGAGTCTTTAGTTCATTCTGGCTCAAAGCACCGCGTTTCGAGTTCGCACCATCGCTCACGCTCGATGACTAATACTATAGAACATTTTTGCTGCTTTTGGGTAGTCAACGAATGTTTAGTGTGCTTCGTCCCAATTGCCGCCGCTGCCAATATCAACCACCAGTGGTACCGACAACTCTGCAGCTGACTCCATACGGGCGCGGATTTCGCGCGTCGCAGACTGAAGACTGGCCACCGGCAGTTCGAACACCAGCTCATCATGGACCTGCATAATCATTTTAACATCAATGGGTTGTGAATTAATCCATTCACGCACTGAAAGCATGGCTTTTTTGATGATATCCGCCGCTGTCCCCTGCATGGGTGCATTGATGGCAGTACGCTCGGCTGCCTGACGACGCTGCACGTTGCGTGCCTTGATGTCCGGCAGATAAAGACGACGGCCAAACAGGGTTTCCACATAACCCTGTTGCCTCGCCAGCTCGCGGGTTGACTCCATATAGGCTTTTACCCCGGGATAACGCTGGAAATACAAATTCACGTATTGCTGTGCCTGACCGCGTTCAATGCCCAGCTGCCGGGCCAAGCCAAACGCCGACATACCGTAGATCAAGCCGAAATTGATGGCCTTGGCCGAACGGCGCTGATCGGAACTGACTCGATCGGGTGTTGTGGCGAATACCTCGGCCGCTGTCGCCCGGTGGATGTCCTCGCCACGCGCGAATGCCTGCACCAGGCCTTCGTCTCCGGACAGATGCGCCATAATGCGCAATTCGATTTGCGAATAGTCGGCGGCCAGCAACTCGTAGCCCGGTTCCGCAATAAACGCCTGGCGGATGCGTCGTCCCTCCTCACTGCGAATCGGGATATTTTGCAGGTTTGGATCGGAAGAGGATAAACGGCCGGTAGCTGCAACAGCCTGGTGATACGAGGTATGCACGCGCCCCGTTGCCGGATGCACCTGGCCGGGTAATTTATCGGTATAAGTTGATTTCAGTTTGCTGAGCGAACGATGCTCCAGTATCAATCGGGGCAAGGGATAATCCAGTGCCAGCTCCTGGAGAACAGGCTCAGCCGTTGAAGGTGCGCCTTTCGGAGTCTTGGCCAGTACCGGCAGTTGCTGTTTGTCATACAGGATGGTCTGAATCTGTTTCGGTGACGCCAGATTAAACGTTTCACCTGCCAGCTGCTGCGCCTGGCTTTCCACCTCCTGCATGCGCTCGGCCAACTCCTGGCTCTGCTTTTTCAGCATCGCCACATCGACCTTGACACCATTGCGTTCCATATCACTCAACACATAAAGCAGCGGCATCTCCAGCTCTTCGAATAACGCCTTCAGACGGGGTTCTGCTGACAGACGTGGCCAGAAATGCTGGTGCAGACGCAACGTCATATCCGCATCTTCGGCGGCATAAGGCGACGCCGTGTCCAGCGGCACCTGGTTAAAGGTCAGTTGCCTGGCACCCTTGCCGGCAACGTCTTCAAACTTGGTGTTGTGGTGGGAAAGATATTTCTGACACAGCGAATCCAGATCGTGCCGACTGGCGGTGCTGTCCAGCACATAGGATTCCAGCATCGAGTCATAAGCAATACCTTGCAGATTGATACCGTGATTGGCCAGCACGTTACGATCATATTTCAGATTATGCCCAAGCTTGGCTTTGTGCGGGTCCTCCAGCAAGGGCTTGAGCTGATCGAATACCCAGTCACGGTCCAGCTGTTCCGGTGCCCCCGCATAATCATGTGCAACCGGAAGATAAGCAGCCTTCGCCGGTTCTACTGAGAAAGACAGACCCACGATCTGTGCCTGCATATAGTCCAGGCTGGTGGTTTCCGTATCGAATCCGAACAGCTCTGATTGCTGCAGGCGCTGCAAGCAGTCGGCGAATTCCTGTCTGGTCAGAAGCGTCTGGTATTCCACATCGGTCGTCGCCGCCTTGTGTTGTTCAGCTTCCTCACCGGTTTCACCATTCAACTGCCTGAGCCAGTTTTTGAACTCAAGACGTTCGAACCAGTTGCGCTGTGAATCGACCTCGGGTGGCTTGACTGACAGATCGCGCAGCTCAAGTCCCAGCTCAAGATCACAGCGAATGGTTGCAAGCTCTTTTGACAAGGGCAACTGATCCAGATTGGTGCGCAGATTTTCCCCCACCTTTCCTTTCACGTCACCGGCATGGGCCACCAGCTCATCCAGCGAACCATACTGGCTCAGCCACTTGGCGGCCGTCTTGGGCCCGACCTTGGGTATGCCGGGAATGTTATCCGAGCTATCCCCGACGAGACTCAGGTAATCTATGATCTGTCCGGGTTCAACGCCAAACTTGTCCAACACACCCTGTTCATCCATACAGCTGTTGTTCATGGTATTGATCAGAGAAACCTGTTCGTTAACCAGTTGGGCAAGATCCTTGTCACCGGTTGAAATCACCGTTTCCCAACCCGCCTCTGTTGCCTGTTCGGCCAGGGTTCCAATGACATCATCCGCTTCAACGCCCGGCACCTGAAGCATCGGCAAACCCGCGGCACGCACCAGTTCCAGCAAAGGCGCCACTTGTGAAGACAACTCGGGGGGCATCGGCGGGCGATGAGCCTTGTATTGCGGATACAGCTCATCACGGAAAGTTTTACCTTTAGCATCAAAGACAACCGCCATGTACTCTGGCTGGTAGGTATCGATAAGCTTGCGTAACATGTTTAATACGCCATAGATCGCCCCGGTCTGCTGGCCTTGCGAATTACTCAATTCAGGCAGAGCGTGAAAGGCACGGAACAGGTAGGAAGAGCCGTCGACCAGAATAAAGGGGCTGTTGGGTTTGCTTGCCATGCTGTACGTCTCGGTTTAGTCAGAAGGCGATGGTATCATTCCACAAAACGAAATCCTGATGGATTTGTGAACTCGCTGGCAGATACCGTGGTCTCAAGAGAATGAATATGATTATGAAACGATTTTTGTTACCTGGCTTGTTCTTATTCGCCTCACAGACGGCGCTTGCGGAGAAACAGACTGATATCCCGCCACCACCGCCCAGCTCCAGTGATCAGCAAGGACAGGAAGAAATCGAACCCGAGGTGGTTATCATCCAGCGTGAGGATAAGACCATTGAAGAGTACCGGATCAACGGACAACTCTATATGATCAAAGTCATCCCGAAGCATGCGCCGGCCTATTTTCTGCTGGACAACGATGGTGATGGCTCGATGGAATCCCGCCTCGGCGCCAGCGATCTTGAGCCTGACATCATGATTCCCCGCTGGGTGCTGTTCCGCTGGTAATACAGATCATTGTAGTAATCTGTCGCCAGGGAATATTCTTCCAACACGATCTGCCGGACTGATTCGATACGGATAATCCCCGAATTCGTTTTTTAAGGTCCTTTGTGACCTTCGTGCCCTCTGTGGTTGGGTCGGTGATAAGGGCAGGGCTAGCAGTTATAATCCGCAGCCATGTCGGAATCCGCCCTCAAATCCCTGTCCCTGCGCCTTGACCGTATTGCTGAGCTGGTTGGCAATGCGGCAGCCTGGATGGCGCTCGCCCTGGTGCTGGTGACCTTTACCGTCGTCATGCTTCGCTATCTGTTTCAGCTCGGCTGGATTGCCATGCAGGAATCCATCCTCTATCTGCACGCCAGCCTGTTCCTGTTGGGTGCCGCCTATACCCTTAAAAAAGAGGGCCACGTTCGTGTGGACATCTTCTACCGCGGTTTTAGCGCAAAACGAAAGGCACTGGTCGACCTGCTGGGCTCGCTGTTACTGCTGCTGCCCGTGTGCAGTTTTTTACTGTGGGCCAGCTGGGACTATGTCACCATCGCCTGGTCTATACACGAGGGTTCCCAGGAGGCAGGGGGGCTGCCTTATGTCTACCTTCTGAAAACACTCATCCCCGTTGCCGTTCTGCTGCTCATTCTGCAGGGCATCAGTCAGGCGCTCTCCAGCCTGAGCACTCTGGCCTCTGACAAGAGCGACAACTGATGAACGCCGGAATGTCCCTGCTGATGTTTGCCACCGTGTTCATCGTATTGCTCGCCGGTTATCCAGTGGCTTTCAGCCTGGCTGGTACGGCGCTTGGCTTCGCCTTTGCCGGTCACTGGCTGGGCATCTTTGATGTTGCCTTTCTGGAAGCAATGCCCAGCCGCCTGTTTGGAATTATGACCAATCAGACCCTGGTGGCAGTGCCACTGTTTGTGTTCATGGGCGTCATGCTGGAACGTTCACGTGTAGCGGAAAACCTGCTGGAGACCATGGCTGCCCTGTTCGGGCGTTTACGCGGCGGTCTGGGTATATCGGTGACACTGGTGGGCATGCTGCTGGCCGCCAGCACCGGCATCGTCGGCGCTACGGTCGTCACCATGGGGCTCTTATCGCTCCCCACCATGTTGCGGCGCGGTTATGACCCGAAAATCGCAACCGGTATCATCTGCGCATCCGGCACGCTCGGCCAGATCATCCCACCGTCGATTGTGCTGGTACTGCTGGGCGACGTATTGTCGGCAGCCTATCAGCAGGCACAGCTCGATCAGGGCAATTTTTCCCCCAGGACGGTCTCGGTCGGCGACCTGTTTGCAGGCGCTCTGATACCCGGACTGTTGCTGGTCATGATGTATCTTGCTTACCTGGTTGCGGTATCAATAATGCGTCCGCAGGCCGTGCCGGCCCACCAACTGTCGGAAACCGATGCCGTGGGCGGCTTACGCGCCTTGCAGGCCCTGTTACCGCCGTTGCTGCTGATTCTTGCGGTACTGGGTTCCATTCTGGCCGGTCTGGCCACACCCACCGAAGCCGCCTCTGTCGGTGCGGTAGGCGCCATACTGCTGGCGGCAACCCGGCATCAATTCAATCTGAACATCCTGCGTAGCGTTGTGCGCAGTACCATGGAAATATCCAGCATGGTGTTTCTGATTCTCATTGGTGCTTCTGTCTTTTCGCTCGTATTTCGTGGCTTTGGTGGCGACGAACTGGTTGAGGCATTGCTGAGGCAGCTGCCGGGTGGTGTCATCGGCGCCATGCTGGTGGTGATGCTGGTGATGTTTTTTCTCGGCTTTGTGCTGGATTTTATCGAGATCACCTTTGTGGTCGTTCCCATCGTCGGCCCGGTGCTACTGGGTATGGGGCTGGACCCGGTATGGCTGGGCATTATGATCGCCATCAATCTGCAGACATCTTTCCTGACACCACCGTTTGGCTTTGCGCTGTTCTATCTGCGCGGGGTCGCGCCGCAGAGCATCACCACCGGCGATATCTATCGTGGCGTCATGCCCTTTATCGGTATCCAGCTTGCCATGCTCGGCCTGCTGGCCTTGTGGCCGGCACTGGCAACCTGGCTGCCCACGGTTGTCTACGGGGGTTAAGCCGCACCCCTGGCGTTGAGATAAGCACGCGCTGAAATGTCGCTCCACTGAACCACCTGGTCGCGGAAAGCCTGGAACGAGGCATGGACGCGTTGTGAAAGCGCATCCTTGGCGGCGATTTCGGTAACCACCTGGTCGGACAGTTCGCGCAGTCGGTCGAGCACACTGTCGGGCAGTTTACGAACCTCCACGTGATGCTCGTCAACCAGTGTCCGCAACGCCTGGTTATTGCGTGCGATGTACTCGGTGAGCATATCCTGGTTAGCCACGCGTGCTGCACTGAGCACAATGGCCTGCAAGTCGTCGGGCAGGCCGTCAAAAGCCGCCTTGTTCACCATGCATTCCAGGGTGGTGCCCGGCTCGTGCCATCCCGGGTAATAGTAGTACTTGGCCGCCTTGTAGAAACCGAACGCCAGATCGTTATAGGGTCCCACCCATTCGGTGGCATCGATGGCTCCGGATTGCAGGGAGGTAAACAGCTCGCCACCCGGCAGACTTACCGGCGTGCCACCGGCACGTGACAAGACTTCCCCACCCAGGCCGGGGATCCGCATCTTCAAACCCTGGAGATCCTCCACCGAATTGATCTCTCTGTTGAACCAGCCGGCCATCTGCACGCCGGTATTGCCCGCTGCCATGGGCACCAGTCCAAACGGCTGGTAAGTTTCCTGCCACAGCTCCATACCACCGCCGTGATACAGCCAGGCGTTCATTTCATCGGCTGTCAAACCGAATGGCACGGCGGAAAAAAACTGCGCCGCTTCTGATTTACCTTTCCAGTAATAAGCAGAACCGTGTCCCAGTTCAGCCGTTCCCTGCGAAACGGCACTGAACACTTCGAAGGCGGGTACCAGTTCCTTGGCGCCATACACCTTGATCTGGATGCGGCCACCGCTCATCTGCATAATCCGCTCTGCCAGAAAATTTGCACCCGTACCAAGGCCTGGAAAATTCTTCGGCCAGGTCGTAACCATCTTCCATTTCACCGGCTCGAATTTCGCCGTCGCCGCAGCGGTGTTCTGTTCAGCCGGATTTTCCTGCTTGCAGCCTGCGGCTATCGTCGAGCCCGCGACCAGCACCCCGCTGCCCAGCCGCCGTAAAAAGTGTCTTCTTTTCATAGCGCCCCCTGAAAGGTGCTGGTGATCAAACCGAGACATTGTACTTTTTTCACAACCACGCGACCCTCATAAAATTATTCTTGCAACTTTGGTGCTTTATGCCATTATGCTCGCCAACTTAATATAAAGTAAGCTGTAGTGCCATAGAGAATAAAGGAATTCAGGGGACAAGAAGATTCTCCGGACCATAAGGCAGTCAGGCTTGTAAGCGTTTTCCCTGAGGGACAATATGCTGGAAACACCGGAGCGCATCGGCGCCCGCTTTTCGATTTTTCTGTTCCTGGGGTTTTTGCTGGCGCCACTGGCCGGTTTCAGTGCTGCCGTTTTGTTCGGCGTCGTCAGCCTCTGGCAACTCCAGCAGGTACTCGCCAGTGGCCTACTGCCGGCATTTTTCATTTTCATGGTTTTCTTCTCGCTGTTTCAGTTACAGCGCCTGATAACGCCGCTGACGACCTGGGCACTGCAGAACCCCGACGGTGGCAATGCACCGACTCAGCTGCACCGCCAGATACAGCGTTTCAGCCGGGACTTCTGGGGCTTGATGGCGCTGCACGTGCTGATCAGCCCGTTGCTGGTTTTCTGGACCCTGGACGGCGGCATTTCCGCCACTAACGTCTTTGCTTTCTCGCACTTTCTGTTGCTGCAAGCGGCATCAACCGCCCTGATCGGCATGCCTGCCTATCTGTTCGGCCTGCACCAGCTCGGCAAGCTGGCCGGCTACCTGAGCCTGGATCGTATTCATGTCAGCCTTAAATCGAGAATCCTGTTGCTGACCGGACTGGTTCCCTTGCTGGCCTATACCCTGCTGGTAAACTATCACTGGCTGCGTACCGGTACGCTGGATACGGGCTATCTGACCCTGTGGATTTCGCTGGCTCTCCTCTCCGCCACCATCAGCCTGCTGTCGATACGCAGCCTGCAACAGGCGCTGGGCCCGTTTCAGGATCTGTTCAAGCGCAGTGGCGCCTCCACTCACGAAGACCTCGCCCGCTTGAAGCCGGCATCGACCGATGAAATCGGCTACCTGACACAAACTCTCGGCAAGGTGTTCCAGCGCCTCGGTGATCAGGAAACTCATATGCGCACCATTGTCGATACCGCAGCCGAAGGCATTATCGTAGTCGATGAAAAAGGTTTGATCGACACCTTCAACCAGGCTGCCGAGCGGCTGTTCGGCTACATGGCACAGGAGATCCGTGGCCGTCACCTGGTCTCGCTGCTGCCGGACGTATTTGAGGTAAAGCAGACCATCGATGCGCACGATGAAGAACGTGAAGTCGAGGGACTGCATCGTAACGGTACGAAAATCCAGATTTCGCTGCACATTTCCGCAATGGAAATAAGCGGCAAACGCATGTTTACCTGCCTGGTCGCCGATATCAGCCAACGCAAGCACGCCGAAAACGAACTGCTGGCCGCCGAATCCCGCTACCGCGCTCTGGTCGAAACCGCTCATGACCTGGTATGGAGCGTTGATCCGGAAGGCCGCTGGAGCTATCTCAATGCATCGTCAAGAACCATTTACGGCGTGGAACCCGAAGACATGGTGGGACGCTCCATTGCCGAGTTCTGTGCCCCGGAAAACCAGCAAACCGACCAGAAAGCATTCAGCGAACTGCTGGCCGGTAAAGACCTGTACCAGTATGAAACCGTGCACCTGGACAGTCATGGCAACCGCCGCCATTTGAGCTTCAATGCCAAAACACACCGCGATGAGCAAGGCAAAATTCTGCAAATCAGCGGTACCGCGCACGACATCACCGATCAGAAGGCATTCCACCAGCAGCTGACCTACCAGGCCGAACACGATGCGCTGACCAAACTGTTCAACCGCCATTACTTCCAGGGGGAACTGGAACGTACCGTGGCGCGGGTAGCGCGCAATCCGGACGGCACCTGTGCACTGTTTTACATCGACCTCGACCAGTTCAAATACATCAACGACACGCTTGGCCACGCCGCCGGTGACAGGCTGCTTATCGAGATCACCCGGATGTTACTGAGTCATGTCCGTGAAGGTGACCTGCTGGCGCGCTTTGGTGGCGATGAATTCACCTTGCTGCTCTACAACATCAGACCCGCTGATGTCCTGTCGATAGCCGAACACTTCCGTCAGTTATTCGAGGATTACAGATTCCTGCAGGACGGCAAGAGTTTCAACGTCACCAGCAGTATCGGCGCAGCCATTATCGACCCGCTGGTCGAAACCGCCGAGGAAGCGCTGTCACAAGCTGACATTGCCTGTAACCTGGCCAAGGCCCAGGGGCGTAACCGCATCAGCCTTTACGATCCGTCCGACCGCAATAAAGCGGGTATGGCCGAAGACATGGGCTGGGCCTCACGAGTTCGTGAAATGCTGGAGCACGACAAGTTTCAACTCGTCTACCAACCCATCATGGCGCTCAATGACGATCAGGTTCAGGATTACGAAGTGCTGGTTCGCATGGTGTGTGATGACGGTGAGCTTATCCTGCCCGGCGGCTTCATGCCTGCAGCCGAGCGTTTCGGCCTCATCCACAGCGTAGACCGCTGGATCGTACGCCGTGCACTGACGCAGCTGTCACGCCTGCACCAGAACGGTGAAACGGTGCGCTTCTCCATTAACCTGTCAGGCAAAGCGTTCGAAGACAACTCCCTGCTGCCGATGATTCAGGAACTGCTGGAAAATTCCGATATCGAGCCGTCATGCGTGTGCTTCGAAATCACGGAAACGGCGGCCATCGCCAAACTGTCGGAAGCCGAAAAGTTCATCTCCGCGCTCAAAGCCATGGGCTGCCAGTTTGCGCTGGACGATTTTGGTGCCGGCTTCTCGTCGTTTGCCTATCTTAAACACCTTCCGGTCGATAAGATCAAGATCGACGGCAGCTTTGTTCAGGGCATGGCCGACAGCCGGATCGATCAGGCCATGGTGCAATCCATGAACCAGGTCGCCCACGCGCTGGGCAAACAGACAATTGCGGAATATGTTGAGAATTCTGCCACACTGCAACTGTTGCGCGACTATGGTGTGGACTATGCACAAGGCCACTACATCGGCAAACCGCGCGAGTCGCTGATGAATATTACCCGCCTACCAAGCATCACGCGCCTGCACACGGCTGGCAGCAGCACCGACTGATAAAACGCCGCCATCCGGGCACCCCTCAAGCCGGCTGCAGATTAGCGTAGGCCACCACCAGCCACTTGGTACCGGCGGATTCGAAGTTCACCTGCACGCGGGCGTGCGCGCCCTGCCCTTCGTAGTTGAGCACCACACCATCGCCGAACTTGGCGTGCTGCACCCGCTGCCCAAGCCCCAGGCCTTGCGGTTGCGATTCCATCGGCTGCCTTCCAGCGTAACTGACATAAGGCCGGCTGACCTGGATACGCGGACGGATTTCCTCGACCAGGTCGGCGGGTATTTCGTTGATAAAACGGGACGGCATGCAATAGGTCTCGCTGCCGTGGAGGCGACGATGCTCCGCGTAGGTCAGCGTCAAGCGCTTACCGGCGCGGGTAATGCCTACGTAGCACAGGCGCCGTTCCTCCTCGAGCCTTCCCGGTTCTTCGATAGAGCGCTTGTGGGGAAACAGGCCTTCCTCCAGGCCACACAGAAATACCGTGTCGAATTCCAGGCCCTTGGCCGAATGCAAGGTCATGAGCTGTACACAGTCTTCCCACTTGTCAGCCTGGCCTTCGCCGGCCTCGAGTGCGGCATGCGACAGAAAGGCCGGCAACGGCTCGAGCTGTTCTTCGTCCTCTGCCTCGTATTCAAATTCACGTGCGGCATTGGCCAGTTCATCCAGGTTCTCGATGCGGGCCTGACCTTTCTCGCCTTTTTCTTTGGCATAGTGGTCCTTGAGGCCGGCGCTCTGCACCGTGTGCTCGACCTGCTCCGCCAGCGGCAGAGATTCCAGATCTTCCGCAAGGCTATCTATGAGTTGCAGGAATGCACCCAGTGCGTTGCGTGCGCGCGCAGTCAGCGTGTCGTCTTCGCTTAAGGTTTGCGCTGATGCCCACAGGGAAATTTTCTGCAGGCGTGCGCCCTCGCGAACAACAGCCAGTGTACGCTCGCCGATACCGCGCGGTGGCTGGTTGACGATGCGGTCAAAGGAAGCATCGTCCTGGTGGTTTTCGCACAGCCGCAGATAGGCCAGCGCATCCTTGATTTCCTGACGATCGAAAAAGCGCAAGCCGCCGTATACGCGATACGGAATGCCGGTCTGTAACAGGCGCTCCTCGAAAACGCGCGACTGGGCATTGGATCGATACAACACGGCAATGTGACTGCGCGCCTCACCCTTGTCGATCAAATCCTGCACCTGTTCGATGACAAAACGTGCTTCGTCCTGCTCGTTCATCGCAGCATACAGCTGGATGGGTTCTCCTTCGTTACCCTCGGTCCAGAGATTTTTTCCCAGCCGTGCGTCGTTGTTGGCGATCAGCGTATTGGCTGCCTTGAGGATGACGCCGGTGGATCGGTAATTCTGTTCCAGGCGCAAGGTGCGCGCGCCGGGGAAGTCCTTTTCAAAATGCTGCAGGTTCTCGATTCGCGCGCCGCGCCAGCCGTAGATGGACTGGTCATCATCACCGACAATGGTGATATTGGCCCGCTTGCCGGCCAGTACCCGTAACCAGGCATACTGAATGGTGTTGGTGTCCTGGAATTCATCGACCAGGATATGCTGGAAGCGCTGCTGATAGTGAGCGAGCAGTTCAGGGTTCTTCAACCAGAGTTCATGCGCTCGCAGCAGCAACTCGGCGAAATCCACCAGGCCGGAACGCTGACACAGTTCTTCGTAAGTCTGGTAGATGACGATCTGCTGACGCTGGTAAGGGTCACCCTTGTGTTCGATATGTTGCGAACGCTGACCTTCATCCTTGCGCGCGTTGATGAACCACTGCACCTGGCGTGGTGGCCAGCGGCTTTCATCCAGTTCCAGCGATTTGAGGATGCGCCGGATAATCCGGTATTGGTCGTCCGAGTCCAGCACCTGAAACGCCTGTGGCAGACCGGCCTCTTGCCAATGCGCACGCAGCAGACGGTGCGTCAGGCCGTGAAAGGTGCCCACCCACATGCCACGCGTCGGCACGTCGATGAGAGTCTCGATGCGCGAACGCATTTCACCGGCGGCCTTGTTGGTAAAAGTGACCGCCAGAATCCCGTAGGGCGATATGCCTTCGACCTGCACCAGCCAGGCGACACGGTGCACCAGCACCCGGGTTTTACCGCTACCGGCACCCGCCAGCACCAGCAGCGGATCCTGCGAAGCAGTAACCGCTTCGCGTTGCGCGTCGTTAAGGG
>JAUXDG010000012.1 GCA_030618475.1 Gammaproteobacteria bacterium
GGTCAATTACCAGGAGGCAGTGCGGATGTATCACCTGGGGCAAGTGGCCTACAGCTGCGGCGTTCTGCTGTACCGCGTGCACGGTGGTATTTGCGCCCTCACCGGCTGTCAAAGCCGGATTGACGTTAATTCCATTATCGCTACCTACGGCAGCAACAAGGTGCTGATCAAGATTCGCGACCGCTATGTCCCTCCTCTGAATAACCCCGCTCTGTTCAAACGTGATGCCCATCTGTGTATGTATTGCGGTGAACGCTTCCAGGCGCGTGATTTGTCACGCGATCATGTCACGCCCACCAGTCAGAACGGTCTGGATATCTGGACCAATGTGGTCACTGCCTGTCGTCGCTGCAATAATCACAAGGCCGGTCGCCGGCCTGAAGAGGCCGGTATGGAGTTGATGGCAGTGCCGTTTCTGCCGACGCATGCGGAGTACATCTATCTGCAGGGTAAACGCGTTTTGACCGATCAGATGGAGTTTCTCAAAGCCCATTTTCCGCGCACCAGCCTTATGCACGAACGCCTGAAAATGTGAAGGGCTCTGTCCCTTCTCCCGGCGTTCCCCTGGAAAGGAAAGAAAACAATGGATTTCTGGCAAGAAGTCGAGCAGTCGCTTTCAGCGACCCTGGGTAGCAGGGTGCGTCTGGACGTACCCAGCGCTGTCAGTGGAGGCAGTATCAATCAGGCGTTCCGTGTTGAGTCCAATAAGGGGCCATTCTTTGCCAAAGTAAATACTGCCGATGGTCTGGACATGTTCGCCGCTGAGGCTGAAGGCCTGGAGGAGTTACAGCAGTCGGTATCATTACGTGTTCCCAATCCGCTCGCCTGGGGGCTTGCAGGGCAACAGGCCTTTCTGGTGCTCGAATATCTGGAGTTGGGTGGTTCCGGATCATCGGCCGCGCTGGGAGAAGGTCTGGCAGCGATGCATCGGGTCACCTCCGACCAGTTTGGCTGGTATCGTAACAATACCATTGGTTCGACCGAGCAACACAACCGGCATGAAGCTGACTGGTTGATCTTCTTTGGTGAATACAGGTTGAGATTTCAGCTCGATCTCGCCGTTGCGCGCGGTGCGGGTAGCCGTTCAATGGATCAGGGTTATCGCTTGATTGAATGTCTGGCGGATTTCATGGACGGGCATGAACCGGAGCCCTCTCTGTTGCATGGCGACCTCTGGTCAGGAAACTACGCTTTCACACGTGCCGGAGAACCGACAATATTTGATCCGGCGGTCTACTACGGCGATCGCGAAGCCGACCTTGCCATGACAGAACTGTTTGGTGGTTTCAGTCGTGAATTTTACGCGGCATACAGACAGGCGTGGCCGCTGGAGGCAGGCTATTCAATCCGTAAAAAACTGTACAATCTGTACCACGTTCTCAACCACTTTAATCTGTTTGGCGGTGGCTACCTCTCACAGGCGCAAGGCATGATTGATTCGCTGTTGAGCGAGATACGCTAAGCTGGATTTTTCGCAATCGCGGACTCTCAAACGCGGTGATAGGGTGGGCTTAGCTCCTGCACTGCCTCGATCATGGCCGCCGCGTGATCCGGCGGTATGCCGGGATGGATGCCGTGTCCCAGGTTGAACACGTGACCATCGCCTTTACCGAAACTGGCCAGCACTTTGGCAACTTGTTCACGGATATGCTGCGGTGAGGCATAAAGCACGGATGGATCGAGGTTACCCTGTAATGCAACCTGATTACCGACGCGACGGCGGGCATCTGCCAGATCGGTGGTCCAGTCCAGACCCAGGGCATCGGCGCCGGTATCGGTCATGGCTTCCAGCCACTGCCCGCCATTTTTGGTAAACAGTATGACTGGCACTTTGCGGCCATCGTTTTCCCTTATGAGTGAATGGATGATGCGTTCCATGGGTTTCAGCGAGAAACGGCAGTAATCACTGGGGGTCAGTGCGCCGCCCCAGGTATCAAAAATCATGACCGTCTGGACGCCGGCTTTTATTTGTGCATTGAGATAAAGCGTTACCGACTCGGCGACAGTATCCAGCAGCTGATCCAGCAGCTCCGGGCGTTCGTACATCATAGCCTTGATGATGCTGAAATCTTTGCTGGAAGCGCCTTCCACCATGTAAGTCGCCAGGGTCCACGGACTGCCGGAAAAGCCGATCAGTGGAACACGGCCGTCAAGTTCACGACGAATGGTGCGCACGGCATCCATCACGTAACGAAGTTCGGTTTCCGGGTCAGGGACAGCGAGGGCCTGAATCTGTTTCTCGTCACGCAGCGGGTTTTTGAAACGCGGACCCTCGCCCTCGGCAAAATACAGGCCCAGGCCCATGGCGTCCGGGACAGTGAGGATATCCGAGAACAGAATCGCGGCGTCCAGTGGAAAGCGTTCCAGCGGTTGCAGGGTGACTTCACAGGCCAGCTCCGGGTTGGTGCACAGCTTCATGAAGCTGCCGGCTTTTTTTCTGGTTTCGCGGTATTCCGGCAGGTAACGCCCGGCCTGGCGCATCATCCATACAGGCGTGACGTCTACCGGTTGGCGTAGCAACGCGCGTAGCAGGCGGTCGTTTTCCAGTTTGCTCATAAGTCCTAGCGTGGTAATTCAGATGATCCCATCAGAAATTCATCGATCGCCCGCGCACATTGCCGGCCTTCCCGGATAGCCCAGACGACCAGCGATTGCCCGCGCCGTATGTCACCGGCGGCAAACACCTTGTCGATTGACGTCTTGTAGGCATCCGCACCTTCGGTATTGCCCTTGACGTTGCCTCGGCCATCGTAGTCGACGCCCAGATCATTCAGCATACCTTCATGCACAGGATGGATAAAGCCCATGGCGAGCAGCACCAGGTCGGCATCGAGTTCGAATTCGCTGCCTTCGATTTCATTCATTTGCCAGGTGCCCTGATCATCCTTTTCCCATTCGACACGAACGCAGCGGATTTTGCTGAGCTTGCCGTTTTCGCCAATGAATTCTTTGCTGGCAACACACCAGTCACGCGTGGTGCCTTCTTCCTGGGAAGATGAGGTGCGCATCTTGTTGGGCCAGTCAGGCCAAGTCAGGCCCTTGTCTTCCCTTTCCGGTGGTTTGGGCAGGATTTCCAGTTGGGTGACGGACTTGCAAGCTTGACGGATGGAGGTGCCGATACAGTCGGAACCGGTGTCACCGCCACCGATGACAATGACATGTTTGTCCGTTGCCGTGATGGACAGATCAGCGGCTACGGCGTCACCGGCTTCGCGCCTGTTCTGCTGGGGCAGGAACTGCATGGCAAAGTGAACGCCTTCCAGTTCACGGCCCATTACCGGCAGATCACGCGGCAGTTCGGAGCCACCGGTTAACGCCACGGCGTCAAACTCATTCATCAATTGTCCGCTGCTGATGTCGGAACCGACGTGGGTGCTGAGTCTGAAGATGACGCCTTCCGCTTGCATTTGTTCACCGCGGCGGTCAATCAAGCGTTTTTCCATTTTGAAATCGGGGATGCCGTAGCGCAGCAAGCCGCCGATGCGATCGTTCTTTTCAAACAGGGTGACATCGTGCCCGGCGCGTGCCAGTTGCTGCGCACAGGCCATGCCGGCGGGGCCGGAACCCACGACGGCGACCTTTTTGCCGGTTTTGTGTTGGGCGGGTAGCGGTTTTATCCAGCCATTGTCCCAGGCCCTGTCAACGATGGCGCATTCGATGGTTTTAATGGTGACCGGCTCGTCGGTCAGGTTCAGCGTACAGGCTTCCTGGCAGGGCGCCGGGCAGATGCGGCCGGTAAACTCGGGGAAGTTGTTGGTGGAGTGCAGGACCTTGATGGCGCGTTGCCACTCACCTTTCCACACCAGGTCATTCCAGTCCGGTATGATGTTGTTGACCGGGCAGCCCTGGTGACAGAAGGGGATGCCACAGTCCATACAGCGCGCACCCTGCTCTTTCAGCTCCTGATCGCTTAACGGAATGACGAATTCCTCGAAGTGCTTGATGCGCTCTTCAACAGGCTTGTAAGCGCGGTCCTGCCGCGTGTATTCCATGAATCCGGTTGGTTTGCCCATAGCTATATATTCAATTCTTATGATATTCAGTTGTAAACACAAAGCTCAAGCGACGAATAAGCTGTGTGTCCGTGGCAGGAATTAATCAATCATCCCGATCAGCCACTCGCAGCCGCCGCCAGTTCATCGGCCTGCGCCCGTTTCATGTCTTCCAGTGCGCGACGGTAGTCGACCGGCATTACTTTCACAAACTTCGGCAGAGTCTTATTCCAGTTGGCGAGAACAGCCTGTGCCACGCTGCTGCCGGTGTAGTGCGCGTGTTTCTCGATCAGGCGGCGCAGTCGCAAGGCATCGTAGCGGGTCATGTCGGAACTGATGTCCACTTTGCCGTGGGTTTCCAGGTCGCCGCCCTGATGATCCAGGGCTTCCAGAGCGTCGTCTTCTTCAGGAATCGGTTCCAATTCCACCATGGTGAGATTGCAGCGCTCCCTGAAGCCGCCATTTGCATCGAGTACGTAAGCGATACCACCGCTCATGCCGGCGGCGAAATTACGTCCGGTTTCACCGAGCACGACCACCACGCCGCCGGTCATGTATTCGCAGCCGTGGTCACCAACACCTTCGATCACCGCGCTGGCGCCGGAGTTGCGTACAGCAAAGCGTTCGCCGGCTACACCGCGAAAATAGCATTCGCCGGAAATTGCACCGTACAAAACCGTGTTGCCGACGATAATGTTCTGTTCCGGAACAATAGGGCAGTCAGCGGGTGGATAGACCACCAGGCGGCCACCGGAGAGGCCTTTGCCAACATAGTCGTTACCTTCACCTTGCAGTTCCAGGGTGACGCCGTGCGTGACCCAGGCGCCGAAACTTTGACCGGCTACGCCCTTGAATTTGACATGGATGGTGTCCTCGGGGAGGCCGTCGAGGCCGTAACGTTCGGCAATACGGCCGGACAGCATAGCGCCGACGCTACGGTTGACGTTTGTGATCGGTGTTTCAATTGTTACTGCCTCACCGCGTTCCAGTGCTGGTTTGGCCTGTTCAATCAACGTGTTGTCGAGCGCTTTTTCCAGACCGTGGTCCTGCTTTTCACTATTGAAGGTGGCGACGCCCGGGCCTGCTTCCGGTTTGTGCAGGATGCGTGTGTAGTCCAGGCCTTTGGCTTTCCAGTGGTCGATGGCGCTACGCATGTCCAGTTTGTCCATACGTCCAATCATGTCGCTGAAATTGCGGAAGCCGAGTTTAGCCATCAGCTGGCGAATCTCTTCGGCAACAAAGAAGAAGAAGTTCACCACGTGTTCCGGTTTTCCGCTAAAGCGCTTGCGCAATTCTTCGTCCTGGGTGGCGACACCGACCGGGCAGGTGTTGAGGTGGCATTTGCGCATCATAATGCAGCCTTCGACGATCAACGGTGCGGTGGCGAAACCGAATTCGTCGGCACCCAGCAATGCACCGATCACCACGTCACGGCCGGTACGCATACCCCCGTCGACCTGTACGGAAATACGGCCGCGCAACCTGTTCAGCACAAGTGTCTGATGAGTTTCCGCCAGCCCCAGTTCCCACGGGCTGCCTGCGTGGCGGATGGATGTCAGCGGTGAAGCGCCGGTACCACCATCGTAACCGGCGATGGTGACGTGATCGGCGTGCGCCTTGGAGACGCCGGCCGCTACGGTGCCGACACCAACTTCCGACACCAGTTTTACGCTGATACGAGCTTTCGGGTTCACATTCTTCAGATCATGGATCAGCTGGGCAAGATCCTCGATGGAATAGATGTCATGATGGGGTGGCGGTGAAATCAGGCCGACGCCAGGCGTCGAGTGACGCACTTTGGCGATCCATTCGTTGACCTTGTGACCGGGTAACTGGCCGCCTTCACCTGGTTTCGCTCCTTGCGCCATCTTGATCTGGATATCGTTGGCGTTCACCAGATACTCGGTGGTGACACCGAAACGTCCGGAAGCCACCTGTTTAATGGCTGAACGCATGGAATCGCCGTTTTCCATGGTCTTGAAGCGGCTGCGTTCTTCACCACCTTCTCCCGTGTTGGATTTCCCGCCCAGGCGGTTCATGGCAATAGCCAGCGTGGTGTGGGCCTCCCAGGAAATCGAGCCGAAAGACATGGCGCCGGTGGCGAATCGCTTAACGATTTCACTGGCCGGTTCCACTTCGTCCAGTGGCACGGCTTCACTGGCAAATTTCAATTCGAACAGGCCGCGCAGGGTACGCAGGTTTTCGTTCTGTACGTTCACCAGTCGAGAGTATTCGTCATATGTCCCGGCGTCATTGGCACGGGTCGCGTGCTGTAAACTGGATATGGTATCCGGTGTCCACATATGGTCTTCGCCGCGAATACGGAAGGCATAATCGCCACCGACATCCAGCGCTTCGGCATAGATCGGGTTGTCACCGTAGGCATCGCAGTGCCAGCGTACGGCTTCTTCAGCGATTTCCTCGATACCGACGCCTTCCACCATACTGGCGGTACCGGTGAAATATTTTTCAATAAATTCGGTCTTCAATCCGATGGCGTCGAAAATCTGTGCGCCACAGTAGGACTGATAGGTGGAGATACCCATTTTGGAAAATACTTTCAGCAGGCCCTTGCCAACGGCTTTTATGTAGCGTTTGTTGATCTCGGCCTCGTCGAGATCGTCCGGCAGATCGTCTTTCATCGATACCAGTGTTTCGAACGCCAGGTAGGGGTTGATGGCTTCGGCACCGTAACCGGCCAGTACGGCAAACTGGTGGACTTCGCGCGCAGCGCCGGTTTCCAGCACCAGCCCCGACTCGGTGCGCAGGCCGGCACGAACCAGGTGATGGTGGACCGCCGAAGTGGCCAGCAGAGCTGGTATCGGTATCCGCTGTGCCGATACGGAACGGTCGGACAGAATCAGGATATTAAAGCCTTCCTGCACCGCAGTTTCAGCCTGTTCACAGACTGAAGTCAGCGCATCCTCCATACCGGCAGCGCCTTGATCTGCGGAATAGCAGATGTCAACCGTCCTGGTGCGGAAAGCACCTTCAGTCGTCTTTTCGATGTTACGGATACGTTCCAGATCCTTGTTGGTCAGGATCGGCTGGTTGATCTCCAGGCGCATGTGTTTGCCGCCGCTATGCAGATCCAGCAGGTTGGGGCGCGGACCGATCAGCGACACCAGTGACATGACCAGCTCTTCGCGTATAGGGTCGACCGGTGGGTTTGTGACCTGGGCGAAATTCTGTTTGAAATAATTAAACAGCGGTTTGGCCTTGTTCGACAGCACAGCAATCGGGCTGTCAGCGCCCATGGAACCAATGCCTTCCTGGCCGGTGACCGCCATCGGCGTCAACAGAATCTTGAGGTCTTCCTGAGTGTAGCCAAAGGCCTGCTGACGATCCAGCAGCGTTTCGGGTTCGCCGCCGTTGCCGGCCACCTTGGCGGGCAGGTTCTTCAGATGGATCTGGCTTTTGTCCAGCCACTCCTGGTAGGGATGGCTGGCGGACAGTTCATTCTTCAGCTCGGTGTCGTCGATGATACGGCCCTGCTCCAGGTCAATAAGGAACATCTTGCCGGGTTGCAGGCGCCATTTTTTAACGATCTTGCTGTCTGGAATAGCGAGAACGCCCATTTCCGAGGCCATGACGACCAGATCATCGTCGGTGATCAGATAACGCGCCGGACGCAGGCCGTTGCGGTCCAGGGTTGCACCGATCTGGCGGCCGTCGGTAAAAGCCACTGCGGCCGGCCCGTCCCAGGGTTCCATGAGGGCCGCATGATATTGGTAGAATGCCCTGCGGCTTTCGTCCATTAGCGGGTTGCCGGCCCAGGCTTCCGGTATCAGCATCATCATGGCGTGTGCCATGGAGTAACCACCGGCGACCAGCAGTTCCAACGCATTATCGAAGCAGGCGGAGTCAGACCGCCCCCTGGTGATCAGCGGCCAGACTTTTTCCAGATCGGCACCAAACAGCTCGGAAGCCATGGAATGACGGCGCGCGCGCATCCAGTTGACATTGCCGCGCAGGGTGTTGATCTCGCCGTTGTGCGCAATCATGCGGAAGGGCTGCGCCAGGTCCCACGAAGGGAAGGTGTTGGTGGAGAAACGCTGGTGTACCAGGGCCATGGCCGACACCATCCGCTCATCTTTCAGGTCCTGGTAATAGGCGTCAACCTGATTCGCCAGCAGCATACCCTTGTACAACAGGGTGCGGCTGGACAGTGAGGGGATGTAGAAATTTTGCCGGCCTTCCCAGTCGGATTCACGGACCTGGTGTTCGATCCGTTTGCGAATGATGAAAAGCTTGCGCTCGAATTCATCCTGCGACAGGCAGTCTTCGCCACAGCTGATAAACAGCTGGCGAACCACGGGCTCAACGTCTTTGACGCTCTGGCCCAGGCCGCTGTTGTCGGTGGGCACATCGCGCCAACCGAGCAGCAACTGATCCTCCTCCTCGGTGATACGTTCGATCAGGGCTTCGCATTCAGCGCGGGTCTGGTTCTGCTGTGGCAGGAATATCGTGCCGACTGCGTAATGGCCGGGCGCCGGTAGTTCAATTCCGAGTGCGGCACTCTCTTCACGCAGAAAGGTGTCGGGAATCTGAAGCAGGATGCCGGCGCCGTCGCCCGCCAGAGGATCAGCGCCGACCGCGCCGCGGTGGGTCAGGTTTTCCAGAATCTGCAGGCCTTGACGCACAATCGCATGACTCTGCATACCTTTGATATGTGCGACGAAGCCGACCCCGCAGGCATCGTGCTCGTTGCGGGGATCATACAGGCCCTGTTTTTTCGGGAATGCCCCGTGACTCATATCCAACCTCTGTAACAATTTAAATTCAAGGGATTTAAGGTGTTAAACGCGCGTAACACCGCTTCTCCCAGGAGGGGTGGTGGAAAACCCTTCGCTAAAATTCGGGCCGGAAAGAATAATGGAGAAGCGCGTTTTTAGCCAGTATTTTAGATTTTAAACCTTGTTTTCCATGTGGATAGCGGGTGCGGACCCGTTAACCTGCTTCGCGCTTCAGGTGACCCGGTTCCACGGTGTGTTCGCACCGAACAGCAAACACCGTATACAGGTGACACCGGCAAAGCGGGGTAAAGGGAAAAAGACCCACGCCACGGATGAGCCGTCAGATCAAACAGCCACAGATTCAAATGCTGCTCTGCGGGGATACGCGGCAGGATTGTGCCTGGACGGAAGACAGAAATAGCCCTGAAACGCCTGCTCACACGGCTAAACAGGTAAGTCAGAATGGCAGAAACGGACAAGCTTTCAGGGAAAATAGCCTGAACAGCTGTGGCGATTCGCTACTCACTCGCTGTAGACTTTCTCCAGATAGGGCTTTTATCCTGCCTCTCGTGTTCAGGCTCATTATGACTTGGAAATTATTGTGTCCCATGGCTCTGCTGACAGCAGTCGTTCTGTCAGCTTGCACGTCAACAGGCGGACAGCCAGCCAAACCCGTTTATAAACTGGAAAATCAGCGGGCGGGCACCACAGCACTGGCGGTGTCTACTGACTCACGGTTGCTGGCGACGGGAGGCTGGTCCGGCAGGGTTGCGATCCGAAATCTGCAGGATTCCAGCAAGATCGGCGGTTTCCAGGCGCACACGGGAGATATTATAGGACTCGAGTTTCTGCGCGACGGGGCACTCTTGTCGGGTGGCAGGGAAGGCAGCGTAAAGAAATGGACACTCGATGGCAGACTGTTATGGGAGCGCAAGTTACCCACCGGTTTGTCAGCCATGGCTTTGAATCACGACTCAGGCCGGATGGCCACGGCAAGCCGCGACGGGGAAATTATTCTGTGGGATGTGGACATCGGTGAGATTGTTGGCCGTTGGCCAGCCCATAACAGCAGAATAAGGGCGGTGGTTTTTACCGGCGATGCAACTCTGCTGGCTTCCTCTGATACCGACAGAACTGTGAAGCTCTGGGATGCCGCCAGCGGTGAATTGTTGTGGCAAAGCCATGTCCCGACTGACTCCCGTGACCTGGTGTTTTCCGGTGACGGTCGATGGTTGTATGGCGGGGGCTGGTTTGACCTTTTCAGCTGGCGTGTGGCGAGCGGTGAACTGCAGGTCATTGATACGGATCACCACGGTATTATCAACAAGCTGGCGTTTATAGGCAGTTCAGGGGCACTGGCCTCTGTCAGCCGACAAACAGACAGTGCAGTGTTGATTATTGATCCGAAAAGCGGGCGTACCCTGAAGAACTTCGGTTACCATGACTTGTGCGGGGGGCGTATTGCGGTTTCTCCGGATGAGAAATATCTGATCAGCAATAGTGACGATTACAGCATTTCCGTGTGGGCACTCGATTCGGCACCATAATACGGGTTAGAGGCGCTTGCCCGCCAGGAGTGGCCTCTTGCTGCGCAATTCACCTTGTACCCCAGGGCATGTGGTTAAAAATCGGGGCTGTGCTCTATTGTGCCTCGCGAATTGAGGTATGCACGGATTTGAGGTTGCGCAGCCAGGGCTTGGCTTTGCGGATTTTAGCGGGCAGTGAGTCTCGTCCATCGAGGGCGGCTTTTTGGGTTGGATAGACGCCGTACATCAGGACATACCAGGCATCACCCTGGTAGTGACCGCGATAGTAGGCGGCTTGATGCTTGTCGAGTTTATGGCGTCGAATATAGCTGGCAATCGATTTTTCGTTCCGCGATCCTACCAGTTGCAGACTGAAAAACGCTTCGGGTTGTTCCAGCAGCCAGGGTTCCCGGTGGGGGAGAATTTCTATCGCCTGGTCCTGTTCGACAGCAGCAGTTTGCGTTGTTGTTGCTGTGGTCGTTGCTGGCTTTTCCGGTTTCACGGTTTCGAGGCTGGCTGGTTCAGAGGCCGGCGCTTGCTCTGATGGAGACACGGATGGTACTGCTTTTTCCTGCGCTTCATTGTCGGGCGCGGCAGTTTCTTCGGGTTCCGGAATCACTGCAACGATTTCGTCTTTGCCGATCACGGGCTCGGATGGTGCTGCAGAGTCAGGCAGGGGCAGCTCGGTCGGGGGGGTGGGTAACTCCGCCACGGTTTCAATTGCAGGAGGTTTGGCTTCCACGGGCATTGGCAACGGGGTTGGTTCAGGAAGTGCCAGAGATCGTTCTTCCATCGGCCGCTGCGGGCTGCGTGGTCGATGTGCATCGCTCGATGGAGGATAGAATCGCTGCCAACCCATGTAAACCGCTACCGATAAGACGCCGACGGAGACAAGTACCCAGGCCAGTGCATTGCCTTGACGTTTGCCGATGACAGGGCGCAGGCGTTTGCTTTTGGTTCGCGCCTGGCGTTCCAGCAGCGCCTGGATGGCAAGCTGGTTAAGGCCTGCCGGGCGGCCATCTGCCGCCTTGCACATGGCGCGTACTTCGGTGGTGGTAAATGGACTTTCTCCGCTGTAGCCGGCAACCGCCAGCCGGTACATCAGATAGGAGGACGTTTCCTCCTCGTTCAGACGCGGCATCTCCAGGCGCTGGGTTGAGCTGGATAGCGTTTTTTGTTCAAACGCCTGCTTAAGCCGTAGTTGTGCCTCCGGGATGCCGAACAGGATGATTTGTATGCGACCTGCCGAAGCCTGATCGAGCAGTACGCAAAGCCGGTCAAGGGCGGATTCATCCAGTTGTTCGGCGTTATCGATCAGAATGACAAGCAAACTGGAGCTATCGCTGTGGTTTATCCACTGGGTAAGCAGTTCCTGTTCGCTGGAGAACGAGCCGCTACCGAGTGCATCAGCCAGGCGATTGGGAAACTGGCTGAAGTCATCTGCTGCGTCTATCAGACACAGCCGCCACTGGTTATTGGACTGTCCGACGAAACGGCTGAGCAGGGTGGTTTTACCGCTACCGAGCGGACCCGAGACGAGAACCACGGAGTCACCGAACTGTGTCAGGTGGGTGAGCAGGTCCAGGCGCTGCATCAGCGTCGTGCCAGCATAAAAGAAACGGCTGTCGATCCGGTCTGCGAAGGGCTCACAGCGCAGTGAAAACGTTTCCATGTAGCCGTGCGGAGCGGATTGTGATGATTCAGCGTTGCTCATGTCTGCGCCTGCATAAACACGACTTGATATCCTTTTTTCAATTGTGCATCGCGTAGCGACAGCATTGCCTCTTCTGCGCTCTCGCGGTCGGGGTAGTGATCACGCACCATTCGACCCGCGGAACCCTGAAAGCCCCATTGGCGCACCAGAGTCCAGCCTTCAAGCAGATCCTCCTGGAGCTGCAGGTGGTAAAACTTTGGTGGCCCAGCATCGCTGGGTGGAATTTGCATGTAGATACGCATATGTGTTCTGGCGACAGAGCCAGCATCAAGTCAGTTTCTCCGGATTATAAATCCGCGCATGTTCCGTGATGGCATAACGATCGGTCATGCCGGCGATATAGTCGGCGACGGCACGCGCCTGCCCGATTGTACCGGCATTATCACTGAGTTCTGCCACCCTGAGCTGGGCTTCTTCCGGCATCAGGCGGGGATCCTGAAAAAAGGCGTCAAACAGATCACGAATCACGCGCATGGCCTTTGCGCTCATACGGTGTACCCGGTAGTGGCGGTACAGATGGTTGCGTAAAAAACCTTTCAGTTCGTGGTTAAGTTCACGCATTGAGTCACTGAAAGTGATCAGTGCCTGGGGCTGCCGGCGAACGGATTCCAGGTCGGCAGGGCAAACCTGTTCCAGCCGCTGGTCGCTGGTCTGAACCAGATCGACCACCTGGCAGTTGATCAGTCTGCGAACCACTTCATGGATGGTCCGGCGCTGTGATAAATCCGGATAGCGTTGTTTTACCTCCTCATATTGCCGGTAGAACAACGGTATGTCATTTAACTGGTCGACATGAATCAGTTCTGCGCGCAGCCCATCGTCTACATCATGACTGTTATAAGCGATTTCATCGGCCAGGTTGGTGAGTTGCGCCTCCAGACTCGGTTGCTGTTTTTTAAGAAAACGTTCGCCCAGTTCACCGAGTTCCACGGCATTTTTTCTTGAGCAGTGTTTGAGGATGCCTTCGCGGGTTTCAAAGGTCAGATTCAAACCCGGAAAGTCCGCGTACTTCTCTTCCAGCTCGTCCACAACACGCAGGGATTGAAGATTGTGTTCGAAGCCACCGTATTCCTTCATGCACCCGTTAAGGGCATCCTGACCTGCGTGTCCGAAGGGTGTGTGGCCCAGGTCGTGAGCCAGGGCGATGGCCTCGGTCAGGTCTTCGTTAAGCCGTAAGGCGCGGGCAATGGAGCGGGCGATCTGCGCAACTTCGATCGAATGTGTCAGACGGGTGCGAAACAGATCGCCTTCGTGATTGACGAATACCTGGGTCTTGTATTCGAGCCGACGGAAGGCGGCAGCATGGATGATCCGGTCCCGATCACGCTGAAACTCGCTGCGGTAAGCTGGCGACGGCTCCGCATAGCGTCGTCCCCGGGAAACGGCATCAGTTGCGGCATAAGGCGCAGGCCTGGCGCTGGAAATCAGCTCACCGGGTTCGGTATTCATGAGCCGGTCATAGGTAACTCAGGGTCGAGCGTCTGCTCAAGCAGCCGGGGGTCAAAATCACTGCAGATTTTTGATCGGCCTATGTCGTCCATCAAGACCAGCCGCAGGCCGCCGTCCAGGGCCTTTTTATCAACAGCCATCAACTCCAGAAACCGCTCACGACTCATTTCCTTCGGTGCCGCAACAGGAAGTTTTGCGCGTGCCAGCAGTGTGCGTATGCGCTCGACGTCGGCGCCTGATAACCAGCCGTGGCGTGCAGACAGGTCTGCGGCCATGGCCATACCGGCGGCAACCGCTTCTCCGTGCAGCCAGCAGCCATAACCCATACCGGTTTCTATGGCATGACCAAAGGTATGCCCAAGGTTAAGCAGGACGCGTTTTCCGTGCTCATATTCATCCGCAGCGACAATAGCCGCTTTACACTGGCAGGATCGCTCGATGGCATACATCAACGTTTCAGTGTCGCGGGCCAGCAGCTGATCCATGTTTTGCTCGAGCCAGGCAAAGAACCCGACATCCTCAATCAAGCCATATTTGATTATTTCTGCGAGGCCGGCTGACAGCTGCCTGTCATCGAGTGTATCCAGGGTGCTGGTGTCTGCCAACACACAGCGCGGCTGGTGAAAGGCGCCAATCATGTTCTTACCGAGTGTGTGGTTGACGCCGGTTTTGCCACCGACCGAAGAATCCACCTGCGCCAGCAAAGTGGTCGGAATCTGGATGAAGTCGACCCCGCGCTGGTAGCTTGCCGCGGCAAAGCCAGTCATGTCGCCAATAACACCGCCACCCAGCGCGACCAGGCAACAGCTGCGGTTGAAGCGATTTTCCAGCAAGGCATCAAAAATCCGCTTGAGGATTTCCAGGGTTTTGAATTCTTCACCATCCGGAAGAATGACCTGTTCCAGCTGATAGCCGGCCAGTGCCTCGCGTACCCTTGGCAGATAAAGCGGGGCGACAGTTTCATTGCTTACCAGCATAAGCTGGCGGCCACGGATATGTGGCCGGTACAGTTCAGACTGTGATATCAGCCCTGGTCCTATATGGATGGGGTAACTGCGTTCGCCGAGATCGAGATTCAGGGTTTTTCTCATAGTGGGCTAGAATAATCGAATTCCGGGCCCAGGCCAAAAAATCCCTGTCGGTTTTTACAGCCACGGAAAAAAATGCCAATGATTAAACCTGGTTTTCCGTGTAACCTATCGCCTCCCATCAGGACGGTTCGATTTTCTGAATAATCTGCTGAACGACGTCGCGCACCCGGCAGCCGTCGGTTTCGATAACCCAGTCAGCAATCTCTCGATACAAGGGATCACGGACTTCCATTAATTCCTGAAGTTTCTGCTTTGGGTTTGCTGTCTGTAACAGCGGCCGGTTGCGGTCATGGGCTGTACGCTGCAGCTGTTGTTCAACCGAGGTGTGTAAATAAATGACACGACCACGTGCCGCCAGATGCTGACTGTTGAGCTTATCTATTACCGCGCCTCCCCCCGTTGCCAGCATCATCCCCGGCTTCGTGGTCAGCTCGTCGATCACTTTCCGCTCCCTTTTGCGGAATCCGGATTCTCCCTCCAGTTCAAAGATCAGCGGGATATCGACGCCGGTACGGAGTTCGATTTCCCTGTCGCTGTCGACGAATTTCAGTTTAAGGCAACGCGCCAGCTGGCGCCCGATGGTGGACTTGCCGGCCCCCATGGGCCCGACCAAAAAAAAACTGCCCGACACATTTTTCATGTCGGGCAGTTTTGCCAGAAACCGCCTTGCGGTACAAGTATTAGCTAGTAATCCACGGCAGCCATGCCCTGTTTGATGATTTTAGGTGTTACGAATATCAGCAGTTCCTGTTTCTGGTCTGTTTTGGATGTCGTCTTGAACAGCCAGCCAACGCCGGGGAGTGATCCGAAGAAGGGGATGCGTTCGGTCTGTTTGCCCTTTTCCTGTTCGTAGATGCCGCCCAGCACCAGGGTTTCACCGTTTTCCACCAGTACCCGGGTGCGTACGTTGCGGGTATCGATGCTGGGGACACCGAAGAAGACTTCACCCACGTTGTCCTTGCTCACTTTCAGATCCATAATGATATTGTCATCCGGTGTGATCTGCGGGGTGACTTTCAGTTCCAGCACGGCCTCCTTGAAGCTGATTGATGTTGCACCACTGGAGGTTGCTTCCTGGTAGGGGATTTCCACGCCCTGCTGGATGGATGCCTCCTGCTGGTTCGAGGTGATAACCCTCGGGCTGGAGATGACTTCACCGCGGTCTTCCAGCTGCATGGCGCTGAGTTCCAGCTGGATGAGGCTGCTGCCGATCTTGCCGAGCGCTATACCCAGTGAGCCGGACGGATCGGCAACCGGCAGGTTGACCAGCAGCCCGTCGTTGCCGCTGCCAGCGGGAGTTTCAAATCCGGGGGTAAAGCCGAAATCGGTATTGCCCGGCTGGGTACCGCCACCGACGATGAAACGGTCGCCATCGTCGGTATTACCGCTGGCGCCGAATCTCACACCCAGGTCGCGCGAGAAGTCGTTGTTTGCAATGACGATACGTGACTCGATCAGGACCTGACGGACCGGAATATCCAGCCTCGCCACCATACGGCGGATTTCCTCCAGTTTTTCTGCGCTATCCTGGATCAGCAGGGTATTGGTGCGCTCGTCCGTCGTCACCTTGCCACGTTCCGACATCAGCGAACTGCCTTCACTTTGCAGCAGTGCGGCCAGATCAGACGCCGTGGCATAGTTGATCTGAATAAAGTCGGAATACAGGGGGGCCAGTTCCTCGATCTGTCTCTGTGACTCGAGTTCCAGTTTCTCGCGCCCAGTGATCTCTTCACTCGGCGCAATCAGCATGACGTTGCCGTTTTCGCGCTTGGCGAGACCCTTGGTCTTGAGAACGATATCCAGAGCCTGATCCCAGGGTACGTTCTGCATGCGCAGGGTCAGGTTTCCGGAGACCGTGTCACTGACCACGATGTTGGTGCCGGTGAAGTCAGCCAGCAGCTGCAGCACCGAACGAACCTCGATATCCTGGAAGTTCAGGGACAGGCGTTCACCGGTATAACCGAACTCCTGTTTGCGGCGTTCTTCCTTCTCTTCCTTGGTGGTCTCGCGGATCTCAACGGTGAACTGATTGTCTGACTGGTAGGCCAGATGATCGTATGCACCGATAGCGGATATTTTCATGAGAATACCGCCATCGCGGATTTCTGTATCGATAATTTTCACCGGTGTTGCAAAGTCGGTGACGTCCAGGCGCCTCTGTAAAGCTTCCGACAGGCTGGTATTTCTCAGCTTGAGCACGATTTTGCCCGCTTCCTGGCGCATGTCTATCGGAATGGATGGATCAGACAGGGTGATAATGACGCGGCCTTCGCCCTGATCGCCACGGCGGAAGTCGATATCGGTGACTGCGCGCTGTGCAGAAGTCGTGGTCGGAGCCGTTGCGCTCCTGGCAGGTGCAGCAGCACCGGCGGTGGTTGTAGCGGCGCCGCCAAGTACGATAACAATCCGGTCTCCGTCGGCACGGGTTTCGTAAGGCACCATCTCAAACAGATTCAGTACCACCCGGGTCCGGCCCTTGACTTCGATCGCAGTAATGCTCTTTGCCGGCCCGATTCCGATTGGCTGTGAGCGCTTTGCCAGCTCACTTTTGGTCGCGGGAAGATCGAAAGCGATGCGCGCCGGGTTATCGATGGTAAAGCTCGCCGGAATCGAGGCAGGCTGGTTGAGTTTGAGGGTAATCTGCACCTGATCACCGGGCAGGCCGGCAAAATTGATTTCCTGCAGTGCATTCAGTGCTTGTGGATCAGCGGCGTATACATTGTTCCAGCCAGTTACCATAACAAGCAGGGTAAGGAATACTATTCCCTTTCCAATCAGTCGGTTAAGTAATGGTTCGCCTTGTGCCGCGGGGTTCCATTTTGTCTGTTTCGCGTTCATCGTTTTTATCTCCAAATTACTCACTGAGTGCCAGTGCAGCCTGGCGTTCCATCCATCCCCCGAGGCCATCCGGTACGATCTCGGTGAGTTCAACTTCTGATTCCGTAATCTGAACGATCTTTCCATGGTTCTGGCCCATGAAGTTTCCAGGTTGCACACGGTGTATCGTGCTGTTGCTCATGCGTACCAGAGCCCATGAGTTATTCTGCCGTTCGAGCGTTCCAACCATGCGAAGACTATCCAGCGGTTCGGATTCCAGTGGCTCGCGTGAACGATTCGGGTCTGGTGCAATCCCGCTGCCCGAAGCCTTTGCGACCCGCGTGGGTGCTGAATAGACGGGCGGTGTGAACGGGTCGCGCTCCCCGGAAGCCTCATAGAGGTGGGTTTCGAAAGGCGCAAACTCCGGCAGAGGATCAATGCGCGCCTGCTGGCGGGATTTCACAGCCGCTACGTAGGCACTCAGATCTTCCGTGTTGTTGCCGCTGCAGGCTGCCAGGCTGCCAGCCAGCAGACAGACAGAAACGGTCCAAGCTGTATTGTGCCGGCGGATCATTGGGCACCTCCTTCTTCCTCTTCATCAATATAGCGATAGGTCTTGGCGAGCATATCCATCGTCAATTCATCACCGTCTTTACCTGGCGCCATCTCGATATCGTGTACAGTGACAATGCGGGGTAATGCAGCTACGCCACTGATAAAGTTACCGAACTCGTGATAGTCACCTTTAACGCGAATACTGATCGGCAGCTCTGCGTAGAACTCCCTGGGAACTTCGCCTTGGGGTTTAAACAGTTCAAATTCGAGGCCGCTGGCCAGACCGGTCTGTGAAATGTCGACCAGCAGTTCGGCTACTTCGGTCTTGTTAGGTAGCTGGCGGAGCATGGCGCCGAAGGAGGCCCTCATCTCTTCGAGCTGTTGTTCGTAGGCTGCCAGGTTGGCGGCTTTCTTGGCCTTGGTTTCGAAGGTCTGGCGCAGCTCGGTTTCCTTGTTTTCAGCTTTTTCCAGACTGATACGCTGGTCTTTGATATCGAGCCAGTATCCGAGTCCCAGTACACCAACAAAGACCATGGTTATAACGGCGATACGAGCCGGCAGCGGCCAGTTGGCGATATTGCTCAGGTCCAGTTCGTTGAGTTCAGAGAGATCCATCAGCTTTGTTCCTCCTTGGATTCCTCGGACGCAGTCGATGTTGCCTGACTGGCGCGCAGCCTGAATTCAGCGCTGCGTCTGCGTTCGCTGTCCTTGGTTTCTATGACATCGAGCTTTGGACTGGCCAACCACTGTGAGCTGTCAATGTTGCGCATGTAAGCAGATACGCGCGCATTGGACTGGGCTACACCGCTCAGGGTCAGAGCCTGGTCTTGCTGGGCGATCTTGTTGAGATACACGCCATCGGGCAGGGTATAGACCAGCTGATCCATGAGATGCACGCTTTGCGGGCGGCTGCGCTGCAGCTGCTGGATGATATCCATGCGCGCCAGCAAGGCGTTTTTGGTTTTTTCCATGTCCTTGATTTTGGCGATTTTCGTGTCCAGTTCTGCAATTTCCTTATCCAGAAACTGGTTGCGCTGGTTCTGCTTTTCGATCAGGCCTTCCATTTGCATGTGGGCCAGCAGGACCAGCATGGCGCCCAGAATTGCTGAGCCTGCGCCAACCACAGCAAACTGCTGCTGTTTCTGTTTGCGCAGTTCGTCGCGCCAGGGTAACAGGTTGATGTGTGCCATTAGTCGAAACTCCTCATTGCCAGTCCGCATGCGATCAGCAGTGCTGGCGCGTCGTTACTCAAAGACTGTGGTTTGACGCGCGAAGACAGCGACATGGAAGCGAATGGGTTGGCAATGATTGTTTCAATGCCCAGGCGGTCCTGAATGAGTTCAGCAACACCCGGGACCGATGCGCTGCCGCCGGCCAGAATGACCTGGTCTACGCTGTTGTACTGGCTGGAACCGAAGAAAAACTGCAGGGTGCGGCTGACCTGCTGGCACATTGCTTCCTTGAAAGGCTCCAGCACTTCGGGTTCGTAGTTTTCCGGTAAACCGCCCTGGCGTTTAGCCATGCCGGCTTCTTCATAGGACAGTCCATAACGGCGCATGATTTCTTCCGTGAGTTGTTTGCCGCCGAACACCTGGTCACGGGTGTAGATCAGGTTGGTGTCGTGCAGCACGTTGAGCGTTGTCATGGTTGCGCCAATGTCAATCACGGCAACCGTTTTTTCCATACCCTGGTCAGGAACCTGCTCAAGCAGAAGCTGAAATGCATTTTCAGTCGCATAGGCTTCGACATCGACGACTTTGGTGTCCAGACCACCGCTTTCGACGGCCGCGGTCCGCATGTCGACGGTTTCCGTCCGGCAGGCTGCCAGCAGTACATTGACGGTATCAGGATTGTTGTCTGTCGGACCCAGAACCTCGAAATCCAGGCTGACTTCTTCAAGCGGATAAGGGACATACTGATCGGCTTCCAGCTCGATCTGGCTGTGCAACTCGTCGTCCGACAGGCTGTTCGGCATGGGAACGACCTTGGTAATCACCGAGGAACCGGCGACGGCAACGGCGGCGCCCCTGGTTCGCGCACCGGCCCTTTTTATGGCCCGTCGCACGGCTTCCCCAACTGCCTCCACGTCCGTGATGTTCTTTTCGACCACGGAATTGGGTGGCAACGGCTCTACGGCGTAGCTCTCTACGCGATAGCGGTTCCCTTGGCGACTGAGTTCTAGTAATTTGACCGCCGAGGAGCTGATGTCCAGTCCCACTACCGGCGGTGTTTTCCGTGTAAACAGTTGCGCGATTTGCACTGTAATTTCCCTTTAATTCACTGCAATTGCAGCGTATTGATACTGTTATGGATTAGAGAGCAACAACAAATGCCTGTCAATGCGAGCTCTTTATCCTCATCATGGTTCGATTCCAATTATCGGACGCTTTATACTGAAGTTTAGAAATCCTTATGTTTTTTAATTTGAACCGGGTCACATCCCACCAAATTCATGAATCTTCCTCTTAAAATATTACGCGTGATCCTGGCAAGCGGCTTTGCGGTTTTTACCGCCGGGGTGGTGGTGGTTGCCGCGGCCTACTTCTATATCGCCCCCCAATTGCCCCCTATAGAGCGGCTGAAAGAGGTACAACTTCAGGTTCCGTTACGGATTTTTACAACTGAGGGGGAATTGATAGCAGAATTTGGCGAGCAGCGCCGGACGCCAATTCGATACCAGGATCTGCCGCAAACGGTGATAGACGCTATACTCGCGACCGAAGATGACCGTTTTTTTGTGCATCCAGGGGTGGATTATCAGGGCCTGGTACGTGCTGTGGTTGAACTGATCCGTACCGGTAAGAAGCGGCAGGGTGGCAGCACCATCACCATGCAGGTAGCGCGCAACTTTTTCCTCAGTCGTGAAAAAACCTATCTGCGCAAGCTGACCGAGATTTTTCTGGCACTTAAGATTGAGCGTCATCTGACTAAGCAGGAAATTCTTGAGCTTTATCTGAACAAAATCTATTTTGGGCAACGCGCATACGGTATAGCTGCTGCTGCGCAGATCTATTATGGATTGAGCATCGACCAGTTGAGTATCGCCCAGGTTGCCATGATCGCCGGTCTGCCCAAGGCCCCCTCGACAAACAATCCTGTCAGCAACCCAAAACGTGCCCTGGAACGTCGTGACTACGTGCTGGGACGTATGTATGTGCTTGGTTTAATTGACAGTGATCAGTACGGCCAGGCTTTGGCTGAGCCTGATGCGGCGAGCCTGCATGCCGCCACGATCGAGGTTCAGGCCCCGTATGTGGCCGAGATGGTGCGTGCCTATATGGTGGAACAGTTTGGTCGGGACGCTTACAGCGCGGGCTATCGCGTGTTCACGACCCTGGATGGCAAACGTCAGAATGCAGCCCGTTCGGCATTACGTGAAGGCCTGCTGGCGTATGACCGACGGCATGGCTATCGTGGCGTTGCGCGTCATTTTGAGTTAGAGCCTGGTGCCAGCGTAGAAGATTTTGACGGTTTGCTGAAAGAAACCAAAACCATCGCTGGGTTGATAGCGGCGCTGGTCGTCGAGGTTGAGGGGCAGGCGGTACGTATCTATCTGGCGGGTCAGGGTTATGCCGAACTGGATTGGGAGGCGATATCGTGGGCACGCAGCTATATCTCTGTCAAGCAGCGTGGTCCGGCACTCAAATCAGCTGACCAGGTGCTAAAACGCGGTGACCTCATTCGTGTTGAAGCGTTACCGGAAGGGCAATGGCGTCTGGCCCAGATGCCCGCGGTGTCGGGTGCCCTGGTATCCGTGCAGCCACAGGATGGCGCGTTACAGGCCCTGGTAGGCGGTTTCGATTTTTACCAGAGCAAGTTCAATCGGGCGACCCAGGCACAGCGCCAGCCGGGTTCCAGTTTCAAACCCTTTGTTTATTCGGCGGCGCTCGATAAAGGCTATACGGTTGCCAGCCTTTTTAACGATGCGCCGGTGGTGTTTGACGATCCGTCACTGGAAACTGCCTGGCGACCGGAAAATTACAGCGGCAAATTCTACGGGCCTACCCGCATGCGTGAGGCACTGACTCATTCGCGCAATCTGGTCTCGATCCGTTTGTTGCGGGCGGTGGGGGCAGGCTATGCGAGGCGTTACCTGCAGCGCTTTGGCTTCAGGCCCGGTCAGATACCTAAAAATCTGTCGCTGGCGTTGGGTAGCGGTACGGCAACGCCTCTGGAAATGGCGCGTGCCTACAGTGTCTTTGCCAACGGTGGGTTTTATACGGAACCTTATTTTATCCGGGAAGTACGCGACGCACATGACCAGGTGGTTTTCAGGGCCAATCCGGCAATAGCCTGTCCGGAATGCGAAGCGGAAAAACCGGCTGAGTTAGAGCCAGAGGAAATTCTCGGCGCAGAGACCGGGGAAGTCACAGAAGCAGTGACAGATGAGCAATTGGTGGCAGAGGTGGCTGAACCGGAGCCTGTCTACGCAGAGCGCGTCGTTGATGTAGCCAATGTCTACCTGATAACATCGATGATGCAGGATGTGGTGAGACGCGGTACCGGACGGCGCGCCATGTCATTGGGGCGTAAGGATCTTGCCGGTAAAACCGGTACCACTAACGATCAGCGCGATGCCTGGTTTTGCGGATTTAATGGCAAACTGGTAACCACCGTCTGGGTCGGGTTTGATCGTATACAACCGTTGGGTAATGGCGAAACCGGCGGCCGTGCAGCTTTGCCTGTATGGGTCGATTATATGGGAAAAGCCCTGCAGGGCATGCCGGGGGTTGCTTTACCTCAGCCACCGGGACTGGTTACGGTGCGCATAGATTTAAAAACAGGTCTGCGTCTTCCGTCCGGGCAGGCCGGCGGCTTGTTTGAACTGTTCCGGCCTGAAAATGTGCCGCAACGTTATAGTGAGCCCGTTGAAATCCGCGGTACCGAGTCCGATTCCGACGATACGGTAGAGCCGTTATTCTAGGAGCCTGTCGGACTTAGGCTGATTCTACTGCGGCGGCACCCCAGGGCACCCTCTCTTGCTGCGCAATTCACCTTGTAAATACATCCCTGCTCGACGGCCGCGTCTCCCGGCAATTGCTCCTGCATCCCCTCCAGGGGCCTACTCTTGGTGCTCTACCTTCGCCCGTCCCTGGGCTCGTGCGGCCGAC